>SBGI01000131.1 GCA_006227015.1 Gammaproteobacteria bacterium | reverse complement strand
ATCAACGCCAACCTTGGCTAATGCTGCTGGGTTGTTGACTGAAAAAAGCCGCTCCATTGCGAGCGGCTTTTTTATTTCCAAAATTTTCTGACACGTCGAACTGATTCATGCCATGAGTGCCGTCGAAGGCTATTGTCTGATTAACGGTCACTGGTCGGACGTGATTCCGGTAAGGGATCGTGGTTTTGCCTACGGCCATGGCGTGTTTGAGACTATCCGTCTTTATGGTGGACGGTTAATTATGGCGGATCTGCACCTGGCACGTCTGTCGCAAGGTGTGGAACAGCTTGCCATCTCTTTTGACCCCGTAAAACTCCAGTCCTACCTCGACCAGTTGCTCAGTCGCACGCCTGAAAATGGTGTAGTAAAAGTCACCTGTACAGCGGGAGAGGGCGCGAGGGGTTACCGAACTGATCCTGAATCAAGGCCAAACTATATTCTGCAATGGATGCCGCTGCCCGATTACCCCCTTTCGTGGGCGAAAGAGGGAGTTTCCGCAATGGTCTGCGAACAGCGATTGGCCCATGCCCCCCGGTTAGCCGGTATCAAACATCTCAACCGCCTGGAACAGGTGTTGGGCTGTATGGAATGGCAAGATCGGTTTCAGGAAGGTTTGATGCGGGATATGCAGGGCCATATTATCGAGGGAACCATGACCAACCTCTTTGGTTTCCACGATGGTACCTGGTTGACGCCCTGGCTGAAGAACTGTGGTGTGGCAGGGGTTATGCGCCAGCACCTGATGGACAAGTTGATGCCATCTCTTGGACAACCTGTTTGCGAAGCTGAACTAACCCTGGATAGTCTTGCTGATATGGAAGAATTGTTTTTATGCAACTCCGTGGCAGGCATCTGGCCAATCAGGGAGCTTGCAGGAGTGGGGCAATGGCAACCAGGTAAGGCAACCGTAGCGCTTTCCCGGGCGCTATCCAAGGACTTTGCATGTTTCGGCGCATAAGCAAAATGCTTTCGGTCATATTTTGTCTGTTGGCCGCAGCCTTGTTGGTGGCCAACTGGTTGTTGACCGATTACCTGGAAACCCCGCTGGAGTTACAGCGTTCCCTCACTATAAAAGTGCCTGCCGGAACGTCATTGACGGCCCAGGCCCGGCAGATGGAAAAAGAGGGGCTGCTGAAATGGTCCAGAGTATTAACGGTGTATGGGCGCCTCAGTGGTCAGACGGGCATCAAGGCCGGGGAATACCTGTTACACCCCGGGGATACACCCCGCGAGTTATTGGCCAAGTGGGTGCGCGGGGACGTGATTCAGTACAGCCTGACCTTTCCCGAGGGGCTCACGTTTTCTGACTGGCTGTTACTGTTGGCCAACGTCGAAAAACTTGAACAGGTGCTGACACCAGGCAGCCAGCAGCACATTTTGGAACAGCTGGGGGCTGAGATCAGTCACCCGGAAGGCTGGTTCTTTCCCGATACCTACAGTTACAGCGAGGGAGACACAGATCGCGATATTCTGCTGCGGGCCCACCAGCGTATGCGGGAAGTATTGGCAGAAGAGTGGAGCAGCCGCTCGTCTGGTCTTCCCTATGACGACCCCTATGAGGCGCTGATCATGGCTTCCATTATTGAAAAAGAAACCGGCGTTGCCGAAGAGCGTGGTCAGATTGCCGGGGTGTTTGTGCGTCGTTTGCAAAAAGGTATGCGTCTGCAAACAGACCCGACCGTGATCTATGGGTTGGGTGATGCCTACAAGGGCAATATTCGACGCAAGCACCTGCGTCAGCACAGTGACTACAACACCTATCTCATCAAAGGCTTGCCACCAACACCCATTGCCATGCCGGGCCGCGAGGCGATTCATGCGGCTCTGCATCCTGAGGACGGCAACAGCTTGTTTTTTGTCGCCAAGGGTGATGGCAGCCATTACTTTTCTGCTACCCTCGAGGAGCACCAGAAAGCAGTGCGTGAATTCCAGTTACAGCGCCGCTCAGATTATCGTTCGCAACCCAAATAAGGAAACTGCGGTCCAGTATGCGTGCTCAAAAACCACAATTTATAACTGTCGAAGGCGGTGAGGGCGTTGGCAAAACCACCAATATCACCTTTATTCGCCAATGGCTGGAACAGCGCGGTCTCGACTATGTTGCGACACGAGAGCCGGGTGGCACGCCGTTGGCTGAGGAAATTCGTGGTTTACTGGTCAACCCCAGAGAAGAAACTGTCGATGAAAACACGGAGTTGTTGCTGATGTTTGCCGCCCGTGCTCAGCACCTGTCCCAGGTGATCAGGCCGGCATTAAGTCAGGGACAGTGGGTTCTGTGCGACCGGTTTACTGACGCTACCTATGCCTATCAGGGTGGTGGCCGTGGCGTGGCTGTCGAAAAAATTGCCGAACTGGAAAATCTGGTACAGGGGGAGTTGCGCCCGAATCTGACACTGTTGCTGGACATTGATGTTGAGCAGGGCATGGCGAGGGCCAGTGAGCGTGGTGCCCCGGATCGTTTCGAGCGCGAGAAATTGGCTTTTTTCAACGCTGTCAGGGACTGTTACCTTTCCAGGGCTGCGGCGGAACCTCACCGATACCGTATCATCGATGCATCGCAACCGCTGCCACAGGTTCAATCTGCCATCAGTGCGGCCCTGGAAGAGTTTTTCGATAGTGTTTATGAATAACAGTGCGTCCACTTCATCATTAATGCACTATCCCTGGCAGAAGGCCCAATGGCAGTTGCTGGACGATCTGGCTGAGCGGGAGCGGTTACCCCATGCTCTGCTTCTTGCCGGGCCTGAGTATGTAGGTAAACAACAGTTTGCCACTGCGCTGGCGGCAAGGCTGATGTGTGATTCACCACTCGCTGGCTTTGCTTGTGGTAGCTGCAAACAGTGCCTACTGTTCAAGGTGGGGAATCACCCGGATTTTTTGCGGGTAGAGCCTGAAGAGCCCGGCAAGGCAATTCGTATCGACCCGGTGAGAGAGCTGGGGCAGTTTCTTGGCAAGACCGCCATGCAGAGTGGGCGCAAGGTTGTGGTCATCAATCCTGCTGAAGCCATGAACCAGAACGCAGCTAATGCCTTGCTCAAGAACCTGGAAGAACCGGCCCGCGATACCTACATCATTCTCGTCAGCCATGAATTGTCACGCTTGCCTGCCACGGTTAGAAGCCGCTGTCGAAAAGTGACTTTTTCTCAACCTTCCCATGATGAAACAAGTCATTGGCTGGCCCAGGTGACCGGCAAGTCGGAAGGAATGACAGAGCTGATGGAATACGCTGCAGGCAGGCCGCTGTTGGCGTTGAAGCTGCTGGAATCCGATCTGTTGCAACAGCGTCAGGCATTTGAACAGATTCTGGATGATGTCGGCTCGGGAGCTTTGAAGCCGTTGTCTGCCGCTGAGAAGTGCGTCAATGCCCCTGCAGTAATGGCCGTTGACTGGCTTTATAACCGGGTTGCTATGGCCATCAAGTCAGGTCAGCTGAATACCGGGAAAGTGATGTCCTTTCGTTTCCTGGACAAGCTGGTACAGGTAAAAAGCCGAGTTCTCAGTACGGCAAACCCCAATATCAATCTGGTTTGGGAAGAGCTGATGCTTGATTGGCAACACCTTTCCAGGTGATGGCGTTCAAATTCCTTTGTTTTCAGGGTTGCACCCGTTTTAACAAACTGGAACGCTTGGTTAGGCATATAGTACACTAGCAAAAATTCGGCTCGGGTCTGTTATGAATATGGAAGCATTTGGCGGCAGTGTCAGAAACGGTATTCTGAATTTAGCCATCAAAGATGAACATGCTCTTTACGCGTCTTTTATGCCATTTGTAAAAAATGGTGGTCTTTTTATATCTACTCGAAAAACCTACTCGCTGGGCGATGAAGTTTTCATACTGCTCGACTTGATGGACGAGCCTGAGCGTATTCCGTTGACCGGCAGGGTTGTCTGGGTTACCCCGAAAGGGCTGGGCGGCAGCCGTAAGGAAGGGGTGGGTATCCAGTTAAACGAACGCCACAACACGATTATCGACAAATTCGAGACCTATCTGGCGGGGCTGCTTGAGTCTGGCAAGCCCACCAATACCATGTAATTCCACTTTCTACCGATGCCTTCCCGTGCTTGTTGACTCCCATTGTCACCTGGATCATCTCGATCTTTCAGACTACCACAACTCACTCCCCCAGCTGCTTGATGCGGCCAGGCAGCGTGGTGTCGAACAGTTTCTTTCCGTAGGTGTTGACTTAAAAAGCTCTTCGCACCTGGTTGAGCTGGCACAAACCCGTGATGACATTCTGGTGTCTGTGGGGGTTCATCCCTTACAAAGGGAGTTGCCACCGTTGCCAGAGGTATCCGAACTGTTGTCCTTGGGGCGGTCTCGAAATGTCGTCGCCATCGGTGAAACCGGGCTCGATAATTATTACGACAAAGATAATACAGAGTGGCAGGAGCAAAGCTTTATCCGTCACCTTCAGGCGGGCGCAGAGCTTCAGAAACCGGTGATTGTGCACACGCGCGAGGCCAGGGAGCAGACGCTTGCCATCTTGCGCGGCCACGCCAGCACCACCTCGGGCGGCGTCATACACTGCTTTACCGAAAACTGGGAAATGGCTAAGGCCGCCATGGACCTGAATTTTCTGATTTCATTCTCTGGAATCATCACGTTCCGCAACGCCGCTGCACTGCGTGAAGTGGTGAGTAAGGTCCCGCTTGAGAAGATGCTGGTGGAAACCGATGCGCCCTGGTTGGCCCCGGTCCCCTTTCGTGGCAAGCAGAATGAACCCAAGTACGTGGTTGAGGTGGCGAAGGCGGTGGCCGAAGTTAAAGGCGTTGACTGGCAGGAGGTTGCGGAGGTGACAAGTGCTAATTTCCGGCGCTTGTTTCTGTCCACAAATTGAACAAAGGCCATTCAGCTCCGACTGAATGGCCTTTGTGGTCAGCTTTGAGCGCTGCCGGTTTCTTCCGGGCTACTCTCCTGATTGACCTCAGGTTGTACCGTTAATTTTTCCGCATCCATTGCGGCAATTTTTTCATAGTCGCCCCAGTCGATGGTAAACATGGCGTCATAGTCGTTGCGCGTGACGTAGCAATTTTCCTTGGTCATGTAGAACTGGTAGATGAGGGGGCTTCCACTCTCAGTTGTCTCCACACTCAGTTGGGCGTAACCACTCCCGGCCAGATCGGGCATCTCGGTGACCAGCTTGCGTACCCGGAGACCCTTCAGTGCGTAGAGCATGTCGCCCACCTTGCTGCTGTCGAGTTCCTGGCTTTCTGTGCCACTTGCCTGAGTTTGTAACGCCCAGCTCTCACCCTGTTTGGACAACGTGTAATCGCTGCCCTGTATGGACACCAACTTGTCTGTCATTAGCAGCGTATTGTCGAGCCAGGCCTGCTCGGTGGTGATCATATCCACCAGTTCAAGATCCACTGTGTAGACATTGTCCTGACTGTCCATCCTGACATGTAACTTCTTCAGACCTGGTGAAGAGCCAACAATCAGTTTACCCAGCAGTTTATCTCCATGGTAAAAGGCGACAAAGCGATGCAGCTTATCGTCAGTAACATCAAAGCGCGCATGGCTTTCCTTGGTGGATGCGACGGGCCAGCTGGTTTGCAGGGCTTTAAGCTTTTCCAGCAGCTGTTCGGCATTGCCATCCACGGTGGGTAACATCCCTAACTCGCTGAGTAACCAGCCGTCTTTGGAGTGGCTTAAAGCGACTCTCTGTTTGTCATCTCCCACCACAAAATGGTCGACCTTTTGCCAGTCGATATTAACCAATGGCTTGGGCAGACCTTTTTGCAGCTCCTGTTGTGTGTTCCAGTAAAAGCCAATTGCCAGTGCCAGTTGTGCCGCCAGCAGGGCGCTTAACCAGGTTTTCATCTTAGTCATCAGTCGCTCCCGGGATTAATTGGCCAAAACATTAAGGTAATGTTGATGACGGGATTTTTTCCGCCTTTTCTGTACGCCGGCAATGATTGCCAGGGCCAGAACTGCCAACGCGTAGTTGAGGTATTCCCAGAACACCTGGCTATCGTGTTCCATTGGCGGCAGTGTCCGGTTGAAATGACCTCTTGAGCGAATGCTCAATAGGCCGGAGTCTTCCAGCGCAAAGTCCACCGTGTTGGCCATCAACTGCATGGGGTTGAGGTATTCACTGCCCGCAGCGGAGTTGGCCATGGTCATGGTCTGATCACGCAGAAAATCATTCGAACTGTACAGTACGATGCGCGCTGATTGAGGAGAGTGCTCAATAACGCTGGTGACAGCAGGTTGTCCGTCAGTCTCTGATGCATCTGGTGATTCGTCACTGTTGGCATCAGTTTCTTTGGCAGCAGCTGCCGTTTCCACATTTTTGGCTGACAGTAGCGGAGATTCCTTGCCGGCGAAATAGGAGGTAAAGCGACCCTCACTCATCACGCCTAGCAGTTGCGATCCGCTCTCCATGGGGGCCGGGAAGGCGGCCATGCCGTTCGCATCAATGTCGGGCATGATTTCCATATCGTCGGATACCCAGGCGTTATCTGAGCTTCTGATGAGTTGGGTAATTTTCCGCTCACCCTGTTTCTCGGGGTCGAGCTTGATGGGGGATGCCCATGCCATGGTGACCTGGGGAACGTTGGCGGAGATAGGATTTTCCTGATTGAGGCCGCTTTCACGGACATCAACAAAATAAGGATATTCTATAACGCGGATTTCCTGCATCTGGTAGCCACCGACATTGCGCACCACCGGCATGGGGAACGCAGTGTTTTGTGTATCCAGTACCAGTTTGTTGTCCACAGTCAGGCCGTGATGGCTGAGCCATTCCTGGAATGACCCCTGTAGGCTTGCCAGCCCCAGCCCCTGTTGACTCAGGGTGGTTGTAAATGGGGAGGCCGAGGCGATGACAGTGCCCCCCTTCATGAGGAACTGGTCTATGGCAAACAGCTCCCTGTCTTTCAGGTTGTTGGGTGCTGCGACAATCAGGATATCGGCTTCGGGAGAAACACTGCCGTTGCTGAGGTCTTCCTCTACCACGTTCATATCGGCCGCCAGAGTGTCTTCAAGCAGCGTAAAGCGCGGTACCGTTATGCCGTACTGCTCCATCTTGGGATCGACCTTGGGAGTGACCATAGCGATGGTTTTGGTGATGCCGGAGGCAAAACGCTTGATGCTGCTTTTCAGGTTGCGCTCAAAGGTTTCTTTTGACGCGTCCTCAATAGGAACCTGGACGACCTGATCTTCCTGCTCCAGAGTCATGTAGAAGTAGAAATGATCATCCGACAACATGCTGGTGGCCATGGGCTGGAAACCGTATTTCTTGCCAATCATGCGAGCGATGGCCCCCTTGTTGGCGTCGGGATCATAAAAGTTCACAGTTAAGCGGTCTCCGGCCTCCTGGCGGAGAGTATCGATCACCTCTTCAACGTTTTTGCGATATTCGACCAACTGTTCCGGTAACAACGCATCTTTGGAAAGGAAGGCATTAAAGGTGATAGGTCCATCAATGATGTCAAAGAGATCATTGCCGCCACGGTAGCTGTTCAGCACTTTCTTGATGCTTCTGGTCAGGTCGTACTCCGGGTTGCGCAGTTGAATCTCAAGGCTGTTATCGCCCTGTGATTTCACTTCAATTAGATCCTGGAACCCCAGTGCCTGAAATTCATTGCCATAGTTAATCAGAATGCTGAAATAGGAGTTAACAATGGCTGTCTGGTAACGGTCTGCTACCTGTAGGGGGGTTGGCCGGATACCGTATTTTTTGTTGGCCTCTTCTTCCAGCTCAGGGTCGGTGACAGGGTCAGTGAATTCAACTCTAACCTTGCCCCGGCCGGCGATTTCATATTCCCGGATCATGTCTTTCATCTGGGGAACCAGCGGTGCCAGCAAGGGGTGGGTTTTACTGCTGAAATAACCGCGGATCAGCAGGGGTTCCTGCAACTGCCCAAGGTAGTCCAGGGTCGCTTCGGAAATGGAGTATTGATTACCCTCGGTGGTGTCTATTCGCAGTACGGTGACCTGGCCCAGCCAAAGGTTGGCGCAGATGGCGTTAGCCAGAAGCAGTCCGGTGATGGCGCGCCAGGACTGGTGGCGAGGAGTGCTTTTTTGGGTTGCCCAACGCTCTTTTTCCAGGAAGAACGTATTCAGGGTCAGGAAGGCGATCATGATGCTCAGGTAGTAATAGAGATCGCGAACGTCAATGACGCCCCGGGTAATGGAGTCAAAGCGGGAACCAGTGCCCAGGGTTCGCAGCCATTCTCCAGTCACATTGCCGAAGAAGTCCGTGATGGCAGGTGTGCCCACCAGATAAAAAATACCGGACAGTGCCACGGCACAGAT
>SBGI01000114.1 GCA_006227015.1 Gammaproteobacteria bacterium | reverse complement strand
AGGCGCGCCAGTATCCGGGGATGGGTGTATGCACTTGATCATCCCGATGAGATCATCGACCTGATTCTGAGGAAATATCAACCGGAGAAAACCCGTGAACAGCTGGCATATGAAGCCAAATCCATTCGTCGGATGATCCAGCCTGATCTGCTGGATGTTGGTCTGATCAATCGTCATCGGTTTGACCGAATTGCCAATATTTACCGAGAGCGGGGCAGAATACCCGCCGGGGCTGATTTAAACGGTTTCTTTGCCGATGATTATCTACTTCCTGCCGATGCTCATTCGGTCTTTCTCCACTGGATTATGCCCCTTGCGATCATTTCAATGGCTGTGCTGGCATTGATGTTTGTAATCAATCAGCGGTTGCAAAAAAGAGTCTCGCAAAAAACCCGTGATGCGGATGAAGCACGGGAAAAAATGGAGCATTACCTGTCAATACTCGATCGCCACACCTGCGTGTTGAGGGTCAACGCAAACCTGCAGGTACAGTACGCATCCGCGGCATTTTGTGAACTCACGGGTTATGAAAACACCCAGTTGCTGGGAAAGCTGCAGGATACGGTATTGATGGAATCCGATAATGGGCCGCGGTTGCGGCAGATGATGGAAACCATATCTTTGGGTCAGAACTGGCACGGGGAGATGTTTCTCCAGTGCATGAATGGCGAGCAGCGGGTAATGGCGGTTTCCGCCGAGCCGGTGTTGGATAGCGAGGGCAACTTCGATGGTTACAATGCCATTTTTCAGGACATGACACAGAGAAAAAATGCAGAGCGGTTGTCCATTACCGATACCCTGACGGGCCTCTACAATCGCAATAAACTGGATGAGCTGTTGTACAAGGAGAGCAAGTTGGTAAATCGTGGAAGCCCGGTATTTTCGGTGATTCTGTTGGATATTGATCACTTTAAAAACGTTAATGATGAGCATGGCCACCTGGTGGGTGACCAGGTGTTGCGGGAGTTTTCCCGTACCCTGAAAAGTAATATTCGCGAGACCGATCAGGCGGGGCGCTGGGGCGGCGAGGAATTTATGGTGATCTGTCCAAACACGTCGATGATGGGCGCAGAAAAACTATCGGAAATGCTTCGTGCCACCATGGAGCGAGCCGAATACCCAGAGCATATTCATGTGACCAGCAGTTTTGGCGTCGCCGAGTACTTCCCCGGCGAATCCATTGACAGTTTGGTCAAGCGGGCGGATGAAGGGCTGTACTGGGCAAAAAATAGCGGCCGCAACTGTGTTCGTGCCAGGCCCTGTCATGTGGGAAGTGCCTAAGGACTTGTTGGCCTCAAACGTTTTTCCTCAGGCTGAGAGTAGGACGTTGGCTCCAGGCACGATGAAGAGAATTGAGCATTAGAGCAGCCGTCGTTGCTCATACACTTGTTGCCAATGGTCGCCTTTCTTGATGGACACCTCTGTCTCAAAATAGTGCTTCATACGTCGGCGGTCATCCTTGTTGTCTTTGAGGGCCGCACCGATCAAAAAATGTACCAGACCCTCCAGCCCCATGCTGCCCTCACTGTAATAGTAAGCGTGAACGCCCATGGCGTGCGCTACGGAAACCGCCTCGGCGGTGGACATGACCGTGGCGGCAAGACGGTCAGTGCTGCGTCCATCCAGGGTCTGGCCATTGCGCAGTTCGTGAAAGATGGTGGTCAGGACTTCGATGGTTTTTGGATCCGGTTTTACATCAACACCCGAGAGGCGGATCAGTTTCTCCGATTCGCGCATCACCACGTCAATTTCATCCTGCAAATCTCTGATCGGGGGGATGGTCTCGAAATTCATGCGGCGTTTTAACGCGGCACTCATGTCATAGATACCCTTGTCCAGAGAGTTGGATGTGGCGATGATGTTGAAGCCTTCCCGGGCAAATAAAACGCTGTCCTTGCCCAGCTCCGGAACCATGATCTGGCGTTCCGACATGATGGAGAGAATGGCATCCTGGATGGGTTGCGGGCATCGGGCAATCTCTTCGAAACGCACCAACTGGCCATCGCGCATACCCTGATAGATAGGGCTGGGAATCAGTGCTTCCGCACAGGGTCCTTTGGTATTCAGCAATGCCTCATTCCAGCTGTATAGCAGCTGGCCGATCTGTGAGATGGCGCCACCCTGCACGGTAAGGGTGGACTGGCCGGAAATTGCCGCGGACAGCAGTTCCGACAGCCAGGATTTGGCGGTGCCGGGTTCGCCAATCAGCATCGCTCCCCTGTTAGTAGCGATACTGATAATGATGCGGGTTACCAGTTCGCGCTGGGCAACAAATTTGCGCTGGATCTTCAGTTCATCATCGCCAAGCACAAATTTTTCCACCGCCAGGGGGGAGAGGTTCCAGCCGGGTGGCGCCGGACCAGGGTCCCATTCGCGCAGTATTTCCAGCTCGTGTCGGTAGAGGTTCTCGGCCGTTGGGCGCTGTATGGATCTGTCGTTCATGATCTGTGTCTCAAGCCGGTTTTTCCCACTGCCAGCGGGCCTCGGGAGCCATGCGCTCGGCGGGCAGGATCTTCGGCAGTTCAGAGAAAGGAATATTGCCCTGTATGACGTGATCGAGAGCACTGTCGCGCATGGTTACCAGGCCGCAGTCCAGCGCCAGTTTACGCAGCTCTCCCACCGGAATATGGCGTGCAATGGCATTGCGAAGCTCTGTATCTATCTGGAGGTATTCCACCACGGCTACCCGGCCATGGGTGCCAGTATTGTTGCAGTGCTCGCAGCCTTTACCGATGTAGCAGCGGAAGCTGTCAGGGGTGCCCTCCGGGAAGACCTCCTGCAGAATATCATTTTCCGGTTTGGCCTCTTCCCGGCAGTGCTTGCAGATGCACTTGGCCAGCCTTTGGGCCATGACGGCCAGTAATTCGCTGGCCAGTGAATTGGGGTGAACGCCCAGGTCAAATAGCCGCTGCATGGCATCAACGGCGTCGTTGCAATGCAGTGTCGACAGCACCACATGCCCTGTTTGCGAGGCGCGAATGGCTTCGGTCGCTGTTTCGTGGTCGCGGATTTCTCCCACCAGGATGACATCCGGGTCCTGGCGCACAAAAGAACGCATGGCATCGGCAAACTTGAATCCAATCTCCGGGCGTACACGGGTTTGCTGAATGTTATTGATGGAATACTCAATTGGGTCTTCGACGGTGATGACTTTGCGTGAGCCATCATCAGCCAGCAATTGCAGACCCGCATACAACGTAGTGCTCTTTCCTGAGCCGGTAGGACCTACCACCAGTACCAGGCCGGCAGGGTTTCGTAACAGCCGCTTGTAGTGGCTGGCCACCTGGGGTGATAGGCCGAGCTTGTCGATGCTGATCAGGCTGGAGTTCTGAGGCAGTAGACGAATGACAACGTGTTCAGCATGCAGCGAGGGCTGTACCTGAATCCTCAGGTCGAACAGAGATTCACCCACACGCAATCGTGAACGGCCACCCTGAGGCAGGCGCCGCTCGGCAATGTTCAGTTCTGCCCTCAGTTTGATGACATTGATGAGGCCACGCAGTTCGGCGGGGGTGATGTCATAATGTGGCAGGTCGTGCAACTCACCATCTACACGCAGACGGATTCGCACGTGCTTCTGATACTGTTCAATGTGTAGGTCACTGGCTCGCTCGGCGACAGCATCCAGTAGCAGTGCCTCAAACAGGGATACCAGGTGGGCACCAACTTCCGGTTTGTATTTACCCAGCAGGTCCTCATCGGCATCGCTCAGAGCTTTTTCTTCATAGGCGGGCAGGCTCGAAGTGTGGGCCTGAACACAGAGATCTGTAGCAGACCAAAGGCGGCGGAAATCCGTGGGTGTCACCAGCAGCTTTTCCAGCTTGTGACGGGGGAATACTCTCTGGATTTCTTCCAGAGAGGCTTCCGGGTCGCTGGTGGCGACTCTCAGGGTGCCGTGATCTGTATACAGTGGTATCAGTCGGTGGTGATCCAGAAAAGCCTGGGAGAAGCTGTTGAATATTTTCGGGTCAAGACGTCGCAGGAGAATATCAACATTGGCCAATTCCAGATTATAGCGTTTGGCCATAGAGCGGTAGAGGGCAATATCATCGAGATTGGCGAGCTCGCGCACCTCGTCAATAATCAGTGTGTTGTTAGTTTTGGCTCGGTCCCGTGCCTTGTTGAGAATATCCTTGTTGACGATGCCGAGTTCGATCAGGCTCTGCTCATCTTTTTGTGAAAAATTAATACTGCCGTGTTCACAGCGCGTTACCTGACCGTGTTCATTCAGGGTGTAAATTACCAGCCTGAGCAGAATTGATGCGGTATGTTCGACACAGACCAGTTGACCGCCGGGGGCCAACTGCTTGAGCAGGGCAGTGAGCTTGGTAATTTTGGGAGTGGTAACCACAATAATATCGAAGGGTGCGAACTCCGGAGCACCTTCCAGGCCCTCACCACTGATAATATCGACATTATCAAGGTCGAGTTGCTTGAGCCGCGCTCTGGCTATCTCGGCGATCGCAGGGTCTTTTTCCACCCCAATGACCTGTGTGGCGACCTTCGCCAAAACGGCACAGGCATAGCCGGGCCCTGCGCCCACGTGTAGTACCTTGGGGTTAACCGGAAACGACAGAACACTCAACATTTGCCGTAGGGCTTTTTCAGAAGGAATGCTGTGCCCGGCCACCAGCTGCTGGTCTTCGCAACGAACAAAGTGCTGTCGATTAGTGTTGTTGAAAGCCGCCTGCAAGCGGGGATCAATGCGGCGGTTGGGGTGTGCGTTTGTCTGGCTGCTGGTTACTTTCATCAGGTTACTGTCGTTAAGGGCTTCAACACTTTTAGTGTATGCGCCTGCCAATTCAACATAAATTGCTCTGGCTCAATAAAACAGTTGATTAGTGAGTGCATCAACCATTTGGTGCGAACGTTTTTTATCAATCATACCCTTTAACGATTGTTGTTAAACAGAGCGATCCTGGTCAGCTATTCCATATCGCCAGCAGGGTAGACGTAAGCCTCTCCACTCCGACACAAAAAAGGGGGCATAAGCCCCCCCTGTGATGAATAGCTAGCAGGATGGATTTATGGTGAACAGTTTTTGCCGCGGCAAGGCTTGTTGCCGCCACCGCCACCGCCACTGGCTGAGGTGACTGTAACTTCTGCCCAGCCGCTCCATTCAGAGGTGTAAGTGTTGTTAAATGCACGCACGCGGTAGCGGAAAGTGCCAGTGCCGCTTGCATCGATCAGGCTGGTAATGTCGGCGTCGACAGGCGCAAGCAGTGTCGTTTCAACCCAAGTATTAGCCCGCTTCTTGTGTGCCTTTTCACGCTGAATTTCAAAGCCGGTTTCATTGTCTACATTGCCCCAGATCAGCTGAGCAGTGCCATCTGTGCCATCGATGGCAGTAACTGACCCGGGCGTTCCAGGAATAACCGGTGCCTCCTGGGTGGTGGCGCTGGCAGTAGGCGAAAGTTCTGAGTTGCCGATATCGTTATAAGCCAGAACTTGGTAATAGTAAGTTGTCAGAGGGTCGAGAGGTGTATCGTTATAGCTCTGGGTATTGGCGGGCAAACCAGTGACCAACTGGCTCCAGTTCGTGCCATCCAGTGAGCGCATAACGGTAAAGCCATCTTCATTGTTCGCGTTATCGTTCCAGATCAGGTTGATTCCCGTACTGGAGACGGCGTTGGCCGATAGGTCAGACGGGGCATCGGGTGCGCTAGGCACGCCGCCAAAATCGGCGGTCATGGTGTCTGCCGCGGCCGAAATATTCAGGACGGCAACGTCCGTCGCAGTACCTCCATAGAGATCGCTGCTGGGGTCTGATGTGGCATCAAAGCCGCTGCTGGAAGCCCAGAGGTCTGAGTTGCTGCCATAGCTGGTACCCATGTTGGTGCCGTCGGCTTCTTCCAGATCAACCCAACGGTTGGCATCGTTTGCATTGCTGGTGCGGCTGTCGTCGATATGCCAGATGGCCAGGCCGCCGGAGAAATTCTCGCCCAGGCTGTCTTCCAGCCCCAGGTCGTAACCTACCGGCCGACGGTTTTCCACCAGAAAGTACTGGTTATCGATTCCGGTTGATGCCCGGAAGACCGTGTTGGCCTCTGTGCCATTACCGGAGGCGGCAATCGATACACTGCCGACGCCCTCATCACCGGTCACCCAGTTCATGTGGTATTTACTCCAGGCGCTCGCATTCACCGGGGTTTCCCCGGAATACAGGTCGGTGGAAGCACGACCCCAGCTACCGGCCGACATCACCCCAAAATCGCCGATACCGGAGGACGAGCCGTCCGTATCGTACAGATCCGGCAACCCATAACTGAGGTGCCCCAGCTCGTGCACCATAATGCCCATAGTGGCCTGGTGTTGTGCGCCGGGGTCAAACGTCCAACCATGAAGTTCGCCAAACTGGGCATATTCTGTAATGTTCACACCATCAACGGCTGGGTAACCATAAGTTGGCCAGCCCCAGCCCCATTTATGGCCCCAGACACTGGGGGATAGGGAATAGGTGCTGCCGCCGTAGGCAGTTTCGTAACCGGCTACGATGATCACGATCGAGAGTTCATTGCCGTCAATGTAGCCATCGGAATTACTGTCGTAGCTGGCGAAATCAACATAGGGGTCTGCCGCAGCAATCGCATCAGCTGTCAGGTTTTTATTTGTGTTGTTGGTATTGCCAGCTGTATTGGGGTGGTTATAGCCCACGTTTACCCAGTCAATCACCCCGTCGTTATCACCTATGCCGGAGGTTTCATCGGCAGGATTCATCTGGGCATTGCCATGGGATGTTTGCTGGTAAAAATGCTGAATGTTGTTGCTGACAAAGGTTGCCCAGTCTGCATCGGTAGTACTGCCTTTGCGGTCGTTAAATTCGGTCAGGATAAACAGGATCGGTGTGTTGGTTTGCACCGGCACAATCGATGGCGCGGCAAGGCTGCCAGATGACATCCCTTCACCCGGTGCCTGTTGTGGTCTTGAAGCCGCAGAGCGCAGGTGTTTGGTCAGGCCGGGTGGCGCCGGCTGATTTGCCGGGGTCTGGTGCAAGGTGGGGGAGTTGTCCCGGTCAAAGCCGCTCACGTAGCGCCACACACCATTTTGATCCCGAGCAATGGTGAAGCCGGCAGCAGTTTCCACGCGGTTATTCCATTCATCTCCCTTCGGTGTGGCCGCAAAGCTTGAGCCATCTGGTTGAACAAGTTGATGGGTGATTTCCAGTACGGGTGCGGACAGGGCCCCGAGGCTGGTGAATAGGCTTCCGCCTTGAAGGGCTAGCGCAGCTAAATAGGTTCTTTTCATTGGAAGGCTCCGGGTTTCATCCCATTTTTATCGGCAGCTCTCCCTGTCACGTTAGCTCCATTACTGGCCCACACAACGGGTTGGGGTCAAGTTTACACTGCCTGATTCTGTTTTTTCTCTCGGTGTTACTGGTGGTCAGTTGTTAGCATTGTAGGGCAGAGACTACCGGGATGTGGCTGGTAAGTCGGAATTTCATGGATAAAGGGTCGTATTTTGTGCATCAAAACTCATTTCTAGGCATGGTTGCAGGTTAGGAGGCGTGCTATTGCTAAAAGGTAGTTCGCCGGAACTGGCTCAATGTCAGAACTGGATATATTCCTCATCCGAGACAGGAAGTGATAGCGGGAAGTAGCAGGGGTGCCACATCAATTCGGTTTGTCGGGTGCGGAATGGTATTACAGGTTGTCAGTGTGCGCAGCCCCGCCTGCCGTAACGTTTTATCCACCTGATCGGCAAAAATGCCGTGTACTGCCACACAATCAATCTGTTTGATGCCGCCTTCCTGAAGGGCCAGAAGGCATTGCAGGATGGTCTGTCCACTGGCGATCACATCATCAATGATGACGGCGGTCAGTTGCCGGAACTGGCTGAGATCGGGCAGCTGAATTTCAACATCACGGTCACCGAGTCGTTGCTTTGTACCGATCACATAGGGGTGTCCACTGTCAGCGGCCACCTGGGAAACCCACTGTTCACTTTCGGCGTCAGGGCCCACCAGTAACAGTTGTTGTTGGGTGCGTAACCAGCGGGCCAGGGCGTGGGCCCCTTCAACTCGTCTGCTAGGTACGGTGTAGATCTCTTCGAGGTTGTGATAGCGGTGCAGGTGGGGGTCTATTGTTACCAGCCAGTCCATGTGTCGCGATAAAAGCGCCGCGAAGGTTCTGGAGGTCAGCGCTTCCCCTTCATTGAAACGGCGATCCTGGCGCATATAGCACAGATAGGGAGCCACCACTCCCACCGAGCGAGCCCCCAGTTCCTTCAGGGTATTCAGCAGGAAAACGAGCGGTAGAAATTTATCGTTGGGGTGGGCCAGGTTGG
>SBGI01000085.1 GCA_006227015.1 Gammaproteobacteria bacterium | reverse complement strand
CCCCAGGGAGCATCCCAGCCACCCAGGGCATACACCAAAGTGCCATGCTGGTTAACCTGATAGAGCAACAGGGCACTGATCACCAGGGAAATCGTGGTGGCCATCAGCGCGAAAAGCCAGGCGAGGCGCGCGCGGTCAAGCAATAGGCACGCGGGCGCCGCCAGCAACGGCACCACCACCTGTAGTACCGGCAAATGCGTCAGCACTGCAAGTCCCTCTTCTGTAGTTCTTCCTCTTCCACAGTGCCATAGGCATTGCGAATGCGGATCACCAACGCCAATGCCAGTGCCGTAGTGGAAATACCCACCACAATGGCCGTGAGGATCAACACATGGGGCAGTGGATTAGAGTAGACATCAATACCTGCGGACTGAATTGGTGCGGTTCCGCCCGCCACCTTGCCGACACTGATATAAAAAATGAATACCGACGTCTGAAAGAGATTGAGCCCGATCAGCTTCTTGATCAGGTTGCCCTGCACGATGACGATATAAAAACCGGTCATCATCAGCAGGATTACCACCCAGTAGTTATAGAGTTCCATCAACATGGGGGGGAATCCTCATCTGTCACGGTTATATTGGCAAAGGCGTAGAAAATCAGGATCATTGCCGCAGCTACGGTAATGCCCACGCCCAGCTCAATCACAATAATGCCCACATGACGTCCCGCCAGCGGGTCTGCCAGTAGGTGGCTGTAATCGAGAAAATTGCCACCGCTCAGCAGGCTAACCACACCCACGCTGCCATAGAGCAACACGCCACAGGCCGCCAGTACCTGTAACAGCTCTGGCCGGATAATTTTGCGGGTATTCGATAAGCCAAACAGCATGGCGTACAGAATGATGCCGGCAGCAAAGATCACACCGGCCTGGAAGCCACCTCCGGGCCCATACTCACCGTGGAATTGAACGTAGAGCGCAAATAGCAGAATAAGAGGAATCAGCATTTTACTGACCACCCTGAGTACCCGGTGTTCATGCATGGTCGCCTGCACAGTCTCGGTATTGCTGCTGGCAGCCGACAAAAGCCCCAGCACTCCCATGGCCGCTGTAAAGATCACCACCACCTCACCCAGCGTGTCGTAGGCCCGGTAGTCCGCCAGAACAGACGTAACCATATTGGGAATACCAATCTCCGCAGGAGATGTTTCGATATAACGAACAGCCACATGCTGGTGAGCCGGAGCGTCGGCTGAACCAAATGCCGGCATATCGAGGGTGCCGAGTACCAGCATGGCTCCCGTGACAGAGACCAGAAGAAATGACAGAAGCGGCCTGCGACCGGCCGTCTGTTCATGGCGTCCAACCAGCGCCAGGGCCGTCAGCATCAGTAACGGGAAGACCCCTGCCCCGACTGCAGCTTCAGTGAAGGCCACGTCCACGGCATCCACTGCCACAAAAAAGCTGGCTGAGAGTAGCCCGTAGATGCCCGCCAGCATCACCACGGCAAACAGGTCACGCAGCCGGGCAATCGCCAACGCAGTAATGGCCAGCAGAAACAGCAGCGCAATATCGAGTAACAGTTCTATGCCAACACTCCTCTTATTCTTGTATCAGAATGTTTCTTTTTTGTCGGGGTCCACTTTCATGCCCCCGTGGAGGGCCGCCTTGGCCAGCGCGTGACTTGCCGTGGGACTGGTAATCAGAAGAAACAGCAGAATCAGCAACAATTTGAAGGATGCAATGCCCCAACCGGCCAGCAACATCAGCCCCAGCAGAATCAGTCCAGAGGCTAGGGTTTCAGTGACGCCCGCAGCATGCATACGGCAAAAAATATCGGGAAAACGCAGTAGGCCCACACCGCCCGACACAACCAGGAAAATACCCACGGCCAGTAGGGGTACACTCAGCCACTCAGCCAATACCGCCATCATGGCTTGGCACCTTTCTGGCTGCTACCGCTGTATTCGAAATAGCGGAGAACACCGATCACACTAATGAAATTGATCAGGGCATAAACCAGGGCAATATCCAGGAAATCCGGCCTGCCAAACAGGAAGCCCACCACGGCAATCAGTAACACTGTTTTAGTACCAAAGACATTGACTGCCAGTATCCGGTCATAAATGGTGGGGCCCAGCATGGCACGCACTAGCGCCATCACCATGACCACCAACAGGGCCACTGCAGCTGCGGCTAGCATCTACTCCTCCAGCCCCGCTACCCGACGGTTCATCTCTCCCTCTTCCAGCTCCTGAATCCCCGCCTCAGTCAGGGCGTGTACCACCACACTGCCATCATCCATATCCATAGCCACAGTGCCCGGCGTTAATGTAATGGAATTGGCGTAAATCACTCTTCCCATATCCGTGGATTGACTTAATGGCAGACGGGCGACACTGGGGCTGATAGATCCGTTGCCCCGCCAGATATGGCCCACCACGGCCACGTTGCTGCTGACCACCTTGGCAGTCAACCAACCAAGATAGCCGAAGATCCCCCATCCCAGATTCAAGGGTTGTGACTCATGGTCGACCAAATTCATACGTTGGGCGACCCACATAACAAAAAGACAGGAAAACACACCTATCCCCAGAAGTAGGGGTGTGTAATGACCGGAATTTCCCAGCCAGAGCAGCGCCAGAAGAAAAAACAGACTGAAACTGTGTTTCATGACAGCCACCCCAAATTCAATACTGATGGCATAAGCAACACACCCGCCCCCATTTCAAATACCATCCTCAGGGGCAGGCATAGTGTTTCTTTAACGCACCCGACAACAACTCAGCCGCCGAGGCATTGGCCCCAAATGAAGCTTTTTCTTGTTCAAGTTTTTTTACAACATCCCTGACCGAAAGGTCTGCGGGCAAACAGTATGGACTGGAAAACATCACTCCATCCTGCATCATTTGCCCTCTGGCACGGGTCTTAAGCGCCCGCTGCTGGAAGGATTCATCTGCCTGCTGTGCCAGTGTCAGATCGGCAATAGCATCCAGATACCCTCGGATGTAGCCATGGCAGATCTGTTTGGCTTCTGCAGCCGTTTGATGAGCGGCATTTTTGCAGGACGACAGCAGCATCTCGGCCGACACGGCTTGCGCTGCATGCCCCTTGGATATCAACATGCCTGTCAGAATAAGAGCGACAAAACCACGCGCAGTTATGGTTTTCAGTACAGTCAGCACAGGATCACCACTTGTTATAGTTTTAAAGTTACTTTCTCATCCTAGCTACAGAAAAGTATGACAAAAATGTAAAAAAATGTTTCACCACATCCCTGTTGTGTACGGCCTGGTTTTCTGGTGTAAGGTATCAAAAGCCCCTGCCGTGATGGACAATAACTACAACGGATACAGTCAGCTCAAGCGATGAACACAAACAGTCTCTCGGCCTCACCCAACATCCTGATCGTCGACGATAACGAGGATATACGGCAACTGGTTTCCAAGTTATTGATGTCCGAAGGATACGGAGCAACCGTCGCAGCCGACGGGGATGACATGATGGCCCTCCTGGCTGAACACAAGCCTGACCTGATATTGCTGGACGTGATGTTACCCAAGCGCGATGGCTTCGAATTGTGCCGACAGCTTCGTATGGATCCGGGCATGCCGCCCATCATCATGCTGACCGCCAAGGATGGAGAAATTGATCGGGTGGTGGGACTTGAGCTTGGCGCGGACGACTATATCGTCAAGCCATTCGGGGGGCGTGAATTGATCGCAAGAATCAAGGCTGTACTGCGCCGCACACGCAGTCAGCCTGCCCAGGCTGCCAACACCCTCCATTTTGCCAGCTGGCGCTTTGTACCGGCACGTATGGAAATCTACGACGAACAATCTATCGCAACGCCACTATCGACCAGTGAAACAGCCCTACTGCTCGCATTTGTTCAGAATCCTGGCGTGCCGCTATCCCGTGATCGACTACTGGATCTGACAAAAGGGCGCAATAGCGCACCTTTTGACCGCAGCATCGACATCCATGTCAGCCGCCTGCGGCGCAAACTTGGAGATAATGGAAAAAACCCGGAAATCATCAAAACGGCCTGGGGCACTGGCTATATCTTTACCTGCACTGTTGAGAAGTCGTGATCCATTTTCTCTCGCTTTCACTCAAAGCCCGGGCCATGCTAATTCTGTGTGCTGTCTTTATGCTTTTTCAAGCTGCCACCCTCTGGTTGTATGAGCAGAACCGGGAACGCAACATTTTGCTAACCGAGGCTACAGATATGGCTGATCGTATCGTCGGTATTGTCAATCTGGCCAACAGTTTTCCCCAACCAGATCGGGAAGAGATTCTGGCCGCTGCTGAAACACAGTTTCTGGCAACGTTTCCCAGTGTGGTCTCTATCGATCAGGCCGCCTGCCAGGAAAACGAGTTTTCACAACTTATGTCCGAGCGTATCAACCTGTCCTTTCGGGACATTCCCGGACTCGATGCACAACTCTGCGTGCGCAGCCTTGCGCTGCCACAATTTGCCCTGAAAGAGCTCCACACCCGAGGCTTTGACGTACTGATCTTTGTGAACTTCCCGGACAGTGAAGAAATCATTTTTCATGCCGTTCTGCCCGAGGGAGGTTCCCTGCTGACCGACAGGATGCTGCCCTATTTTCTGCTGGTCGCACTGCTGACCTTATTGCTGGCCTGGTTCCTCATCAACAAGGCCACTGCACCTCTGGAACGCCTGGCCAAGGCCGCCGATACCATTGGCGTCAACCTTGACAGCCCACCGATGGATGAAAAAGGCCCCCCGGAAGTGGCCCGTGCCGCCCACGCTTTCAATCGTATGCAAAATCGTCTGTCACGGTTGGTGCACGGCCAAACTGAGATGCTGGCCGCCATTTCACACGACCTTCGTTCAGCGGCGACTCGCCTGCAACTGCGCGCAGAAATGCTCAGTAACGACCAGGAGCGCAATGGGTTGATGCGAGTAGTCAGCGACATGAAACAGATGATTGAATCTGTGCTGGCCTACGTCCGTGGTTATGAATCCAATGAGCCCGTCAGGATGATCAATATTACAGCCCTGATAGAAAGCCTCTGTGACGATCTCCGCGACGAGGGCTTTCAAATCAGCGACGAAAGTTGCTGCGGACCGGTCTCCATGCTGTGCCGGGCCAGTGTGTTGCGCAGGGGACTGCAAAATGTCATCGACAATGCCATTAAGTACACGGGGTCAGCGCATCTGGAATTGAAGTGCGAGGACGAGTATTTCGTGGTTTCCATCACCGATTCGGGCCCGGGTATTCCCGAGGATCAAATCCAGGCCGTGGTGCAGCCATTCTATCGCCTGGAACAATCCCGCAACCCGGGGACAGGGGGTGTCGGCCTGGGACTATCAATTACACAGAACATTATTACCAGCATGGGGGGGATGCTGACACTCTCCAATCGTAAAACCGGCGGATTACAAGTAGACATCCGCCTGCCATTACAGTCCGGTTAGGAAAAATAGCCCTGGTGCAGCCGGGTTACCTGTCTTCAAGTCAACTCAGCCTGTTTCCGATTGGACCTGAGCGCCTGGCTATATAACAATGGAACCATGAACAGCGATAAGCAGTTGATCGTCATTTCCGATCTGGATGGCACCTTACTGGATCACCACAGCTACCAGTTTGATGCGGCACAACCCGCCCTTGCCCTGCTGGCAGACCACAAAATCCCCCTAATTCTCAACAGCAGCAAAACCGCCGCTGAGATCATTGCCATCAGGAAAACCCTGCACAATCACCAGCCTTTTATTGCGGAAAATGGTGGAGGCATCTATTTGCCGGAAGGTCCCGATTACCAGCTTGTCCCCATGGGTAAACCGCGGCAGGACTTTCTGCCTCTGCTAGCCAAGCTCCGGCAAGAAATGAATCTGGCCTTTACCGGTTTCAGTGATATGGATATTGAACAACTTCAGGCCTGTACCGGGTTGTCCGAGCAGGCGTGTGTCCGGGCGCAGCAACGGGACTTTACAGAACCCCTGTTGTGGGAAGATACAGAAACCGCCCTGCAACAGTTTACCGAAGCGCTAGGACAGTATGAACTGCAGGTTATTCGTGGCGGTCGCTTTGTGCATGTTTCGGGTCGCACCGACAAGGGTAAGGCCATACAGTGGTTGCGGAATTACTTTCTGGAACAGCTGGGGCAACCCGTTGAAATCATTGCCCTTGGCGACAGCGACAATGACCTGCAAATGCTGGCCATGGCAGAACACCCTTTCATGATCCGCTCCCCGGTACATTCACCACCGGCCGCAGAAATAGATCAGTTGAAAATCAGTGAACGTTTCGGACCAGCGGGTTGGAACGAATGTATCTGTAACTTTTTTGAAGAACACCGAATGATATAAAAGGCGATAAACGATTATGGGCGATTTTTACCAGAACGGCGTAGTGACCACCCTCCACAACCTTTCCCACCGCAGTATTGATGACATTGAAGCAGAGCTCCTCAAATTTTCTCGAACCAGGCCCATGGCACTGGTACTGCCCTGTCTTTATTCGGAGCTGGAGGGGCCTGCGCTTTCCAACATCGTCGATGAACTGGCCAAGGTGCCCTACCTGTCTGAAATTGTGATCGGGCTGGATCGCGCCGACGAAAGTCAGTACCGGCATGCACTGGAATTTTTCTCCCGCTTGCCACAGCCACATAAAGTGTTATGGAACGACGGCCCCAGGCTGCAGGCCATCGACGCCCAACTCCAGGGGGAAAACCTGGAGCCATCAGAACTGGGTAAAGGCCGCAATGTCTGGTTCTGCCTGGGTTACGTGATGGCATCTGGCAAGTTCAAATCGGTCGCACTTCACGACTGCGATATTCTTACCTACAACCGCGAACTGCTGGCACGACTGATCTACCCGGTTGCCAACCCCAATTTCAACTATCAGTTCTGCAAGGGCTATTACTCAAGAATCGCCAACGGCACTATTAATGGCCGGGTCTGTCGGCTACTGGTCACCCCCCTGTTGCGGGCACTGAAAAAGGTATTTGGTGGCGATGAATTTATCGAGTACCTGGACAGCTTCCGCTACCCGCTGGCCGGGGAGTTCTCGCTGCGGACCGATGTCATCAACGATATCCGAATACCCAGTGACTGGGGGCTGGAAGTGGGAATACTGTCGGAAATGAAACGCAACTATTCCACCAACCGCATCTGCCAGGTGGACATTGCCGACCACTACGATCACAAGCATCAGGATCTGTCTGCCGCAGATGCCAGCAGCGGCCTGTCAAAAATGTCCATCGACATCAGCAAGGCCATGTATCGCAAGCTGGCAACCAACGGCGTGGTGTTCTCGGTGGAAACTTTCCGCACTATCAAGGCCACCTATTACCGCATCGCCCTGGATCTGATCGAAACCTTCCACAATGACGCTGTTATGAATGGCCTGAGCCTTGATATTCATGCCGAGGAGTTGGCAGTAGAACTGTTTGCAGAGAACATCATGAAAGCAGGACTGCATTTCCTGGAAAACCCCATGGAAACACCGTTCATACCCAGCTGGACTCGTGTCTGCAGCGCCCTGCCAGATCTGCCCGAAGATTTCGTGCGCGAGGTATCCCTGGATATGGAAGAGTTCAGCAAGAGGTAAATGCGAGTATGAATCCACCGGGGAGTTACACCGAGCTGCATGGCCGGGTGGTTAACCATCTCGACCAGGTCTACGACCACCTGGACAATAACGATCTGGCCCATCAGTTACTTTCTGCCATGGGCCTGGATGAACACATTGAGATGCCGGAGCCCCACAAGAGCTACTGGGATGAAAGCGATATCGCCGTCATCACCTACGGCAACAGTCTGATCAGGGAAGGTGAAAAACCGTTGCAAACCCTGCACCGATTTCTCTCCGAACAACTGAGTGACTGCATCAGTATTGTTCATATCCTGCCGTTTTTTCCCTACAGTTCCGACGACGGTTTTGCCGTGATGGAATATACCCAGGTTGGGGATCTATTTGGCGAGTGGAGGGATATTCAGCGGATATCAAACGGCTTCAAACTGATGTCTGACCTGGTAATCAACCACTGTTCCGCCAGAAGTCGCTGGTTTGAACAACTGCGGCAAGGGGAAGCACCGGGCAAGGACTATTTTATCAGCGTGTCCCCTGAGCTGGATCTTTCCGAAGTGGTTCGCCCCCGCACCAGCCCGCTGTTGAGAGAGGTCCATACCCCGGAGGGAACAGAACATATCTGGTGCACCTTCAGCCACGACCAGCCCGACCTGAATTTTGCCAACACTGAAGTGCTGCTGGAGTTCACCCGTATTATCCGGCTTTACCTCGATTTCGGGGTGAAGATTTTCCGACTGGATGCCATCGCCTTTCTGTGGAAGGAGTTGGGCACCAGCTGCATCAACCTTCCGCAGACCCATGAAATTGTTCGTCTGCTAAGGACGCTGATCGAGCACCATTCACCGGATGCCATCATCATCACCGAGACCAATATTCCGGTGCGGGAAAACCTGACCTACTTCGGTAACGCCAACGAAGC
>SBGI01000258.1 GCA_006227015.1 Gammaproteobacteria bacterium | reverse complement strand
TTGTTATTCCTGTACACCCTGTATGGGCGGTGTTGTTAATGACGCTGCCAGCGATGGTATTTTTCGATCCAGCGCAACAATCGTTCCGGGCTGTGGGCCTTTTGCCAGTTACCCGCTGCAAATTTGTTCGCTTCACTCATGGTTGGGTAACTGTGTATGGTACCGAGAATTTTTTTCAGGCCAATCCCCTGTTTCATGGCCAGCACCAGTTCGGCAATCAGTTCGCCCGCATGGGCTCCCACAATGCTGGCACCCAGGATGCGATCCTTGCCGGGCTCCGTTAGCACCTTCACAAAACCACTGGCGCTGTTTTCTGCCAGAGCCCGATCCAGGTCATCCAACCCATAGCGGGTGACTTCATATTCGACGCCCTGCTCCCTTGCCATGTTTTCCGTCAGGCCCACCTGTGCAATTTCCGGGTCGGTAAATGTCACCCGCGGCATCACCCGATAATCGACCTTGAATTTTTTAAAGCGGCCAAACAGGGCATTGACCGTTGCATACCATGCCTGGTGTGCAGCGGCATGGGTAAACTGATAGGGTCCGGCGACATCGCCACAGGCATAGATATTGGGAAACCGGGTACGCAGATATTCATCTACCACCAGTGTGCCGTCTGGGTTGCACTCAATACCCATGCTTTCCAGCCCCATATTCCCGGTGCGAGCCTGTCGGCCCAGCGCAATCAGCACCTGATCGAACACGATTTCATGCTGTGCCCCTTCTGCGGATGTGGCCAGTGCCACCTGCTCACCGCTACGGGCAAAAAATTGCTCGACCCTGTATCCGAGCAATACCTCCACTCCCTCGTCCTGCAATGCAGCCAATACCAGCTGCGTGGCGTCCTCATCTTCCTTGGGCAACAGGTGTGGACCTACCAGCGTTACCCTGGCGCCGAGACGCTGCATCGCCTGAGCCAGCTCACAGCCAATGGGTCCAGCGCCCATAATCAATAAATGCTGTGGCAATGTCTGCAGCCCCCAGATGGTTTCCGATGTCAGATAGTTGATCTGTTCCAGTCCGGGAATTTTCGGAATACGCGGACTCGCACCAGAGGCGATAATAATGTTTGCCGTGGTAATTACCTGGCCATTGACCACCACCTCCCAGGGCGACTTGATGCTGGCATCCCCCTGTATGCAATCCACACCCAATGAGGAATAGCGTTCAATGGAGTCGTGAGGCTCTACCTGACGTATCACTTTTTTTACCCGGCCCATGACTTGGGCAAAATCGACGCTGGGTGTCCCGACATGAATCCCCAGCTCAGTCGCGCGCTGAATCTCTTTCACCACTCGGGAGGCACGAATCAGCGATTTGCTTGGCACGCAGCCGGTATTTAGACAGTCGCCGCCCATGCGCTGTTTTTCAATCAGGGTGACTCCGGACTTGATGGCAGAGGCGATATAGGCGCTCACCAGGCCGGCGCTTCCCGCACCGATAACGACTAGGTTGCGATCGAATTTTGCCGGCCGTGTATAGCCCCGGTAGGCCCGGCGACGCTTGATCAATTCCAGCAGTGCGCGAGCCACATAGGGGAAGATCGCCAGCAACAGGAAGGACAGCAGCAGGCCCGGGGTCAGAATGGATGCTGCCGACAGTTCTTGGAGGGAGCCAATTTCTGCCCCGGCGTTGACGTAGACAATGGTACCAGCAAGCATACCCAACTGACTGACCCAGTAGAAACGCCACACAGGGATTGGCATTAAACCCATTACCAGGTTGATAACCCAGAAGGGTATGACCGGTATCAGTCGCAGCGAAAAGAGGTAGAACGCACCATCTTTTTGTACACCCCGATTGACCACTCCGAGGTAGCGACTAAAACGCGTCTGCACCCAGTCCCGCAACAGCAACCGTGATACCAGAAATGCCAGTGTGGCGCCAAGGGAGCTGGCGAAGGATACCAGTAGCACCCCCGTCCAAAGCCCGAATATCATACCGCCGATAATAGTCAGCAGCGCCGCGCCCGGCAGGGAGAAACCGGTTGCCACCACATAGATGACAAAATATATCGCCGCAGTCAGTCGTGGCTGCTCTGAATAGAGTGACTGATAAAAATGGGGGTGCAGGTATTGCTGACCATCAAAAATCAGGTACGCCACCACAACCAGGGCTATAACTATCAGGGTGGCTATTTTTTTTATGGGCATGGGCTTTCCAGAATTCTGCACTTGTCAGTCTGTTTAGAGGGTGTAATAACAGCAGGGTTCAGTGTGGTACTCACCCCGCCCTGCCCATTACGTCATAAAAGTGTCAAAGAAGCGTCATATACCCGACAGAAAATAGAAGTTTTCCCCCGGACGCTTTGCTATGGACAATGTGACTGAGTCCCAGAATCATTCTGTACAGGAGTCAAACGTGGACGTGAACAAGCCGGATCTCAACAGCGCCAGCTTTTTCATCAATCGTCATATCAGCATGATGCAGTTTAACCTGCGTATTCTTGAGCAAGCGCTCAATGAAGAATACCCCCTGCTGGAGCGATTTCTGTTTCTGATGATTTTCAACAGCAACATGGATGAGTTTTTTGAAATCCGCTTGGCGGGTCTGAAACGACAGATCAGTTTTTCCCGCGAAACGGTCAGCATTGACGGCATGAGCCCCAAGGATGTACTGGACACATTGAGTGAACAGTGCAAATTGGCCACTGAGAAACAGTATCAGATCCTCAATGAAATCCTGTTGCCAGCACTGAACGCCCAAAAAATCCGCGTCCTCAACCGACAGAGCTGGAGCCCGGATATTGCCAGCTGGGCAGAAGACTATTTTCGTCACCAGGTGATGCCCGTCATCAGTCCTATCGGCCTGGATCCGGCTCACCCGTTTCCGCGACTGGTAAACAAGAGCCTCAACTTTATTGTTTCCCTGGAAGGCAAGGATGCCTTTGGCCGAGACAGCGGCATGGCCATTGTACCTGCCCCGCGATCATTACCCAGGCTGGTTCGCGTGCCCGACGAGCTCTGTAAGGATGGCGATAATTTTGTGCTGTTATCCTCCCTTATCCACGCCCACATCGATGATCTCTTCAATGGCATGAGCGCCACCGGTTGTTACCAGTTTCGCATCACGCGGGACGCCGATCTCGATCTCAATGCCGCAGAAGTGGAGGACATCGCCAGGGCATTGCGTGGGGAATTGCATTCACGCCGCTTCGGCAGCGCCGTGCGGCTTGAGGTCGACAAGCACTGCCCGGAAGATCTGGTAAATTTTCTGCTCGATCAATACAACCTGACCGACAATGAACTGTACCGGGTCGACGGCCCTGTAAATCTGGGCCGCATGATGCAGCTGCGGCAAATGCTTAACCGTAGCGATTTACTGTTTCCCAGTTTTATTCCCTCCATCCCCAAATCACTGCGCGGCTCCGATCACAATATTCTCGATGCGGTGAGGAAGGAGGACATTCTGCTTTACCACCCCTTCCAATCCTTTACCCCTATTATTGACCTGTTGCGCCAGGCGGCCAAAGACTCCGGGGTGCTCTCTATCAAGATGACCCTGTACCGAACGGGCTCGTCATCAGAGGTCGTTGATGCATTGGCAGAGGCCGCCCGCGCGGGCAAGGAAGTCACGGTGGTCATCGAATTGCGCGCACGTTTTGACGAAGAGGAGAACCTGCAGCTGGCAACACATCTCCAGGAAGCAGGAGCCGTGGTCACCTATGGGGTGGTGGGCTATAAAACACACGCCAAGGCCCTGCTGATTGTGCGCCGGGAAAATCAGCAACTGCGTCGCTATGTCCATCTGGGAACTGGCAATTACCACGCCGGCAACGCCCGTCTGTATACCGACTACAGCCTGCTCAGCGCCGATCCCGACCTGAGCAATGATGTGCACAAAATTTTTCAGCAGCTCACCGGTATGGGCAAGGCGGAGCGCATCAAAACCCTGTTCAGTGCACCGTTCACCCTGAAGAAAAATCTGCTGAAGCTGATCGAGGCAGAAGCGGAAGCCGCCCGAGAGGGCAAAGATGCACATATCATTATCAAGGTAAACGCCCTGACAGAGCCGAAAGTCATTACCGCTCTCTACGAAGCAAGTATGGCCGGGGTGAGCATAGATTTGATTATCCGCGGGATGTGCTGCCTGCGCCCCGGCGTGGAGGGCATTTCTGAAAACATTCGCGTACGCTCTATTGTCGGCCGGTTCTTGGAGCACTCCCGGGTGTACTATTTTCACAACGCCACACCGCGTCTCTACTGCGCCAGCGCGGATGTCATGGAACGCAATCTGATGCACCGGGTTGAAATCTGCTTTCCGATTCTAAGTGGCCGCCTGCAGGCGAGAATCCGCAGTGACCTGCAAAGTTATTTACAGGACAACTGCCAAAGCTGGGAAATGCAATCTGATGGCAGCTACCTGCTGAATCAACCGGAGAAAAACCAGCCCAGGCTGTCTGCACAGATGGAACTGCTGAGTAAACTGACGGACTAACCGATCTGCTCAGGCGCTTTTAAGGCGCAGTAGAAAACCGATTTTTTTCAGCACCCGCTGCTCGGCAGCCAACGCATCGCTGGTCAGCGGGTGGCGTTCCAGCCAGCCCTCATCAAAACCTAGGGTAATGTCAGAACCCTGAACAACGGTTGAAAACAGAGGCTCTCCTTCCACAGCTGTCACATATTTGAAGACTGCGGCCAGGCGCATGATGACGCAAAGCCGTTTTAGATATAGTGCCTGGGCTTTATCGAGACCGGCAAAGTTTTCCAGCGGAAATTTTTGCCGGTGGCTACGCACCAGCAAGGCCAATGTCCACTGCATCTGCTTGCTGAAGCCGGGCAGGTCCGAGTGCTCAATAAGATACTGGCCGTGTTTGTGGAACTGTGTGTGTGCCACGCTCAATCCAACTTCGTGCAAACGAGCCGCCCAGCGCAGCAGGTCCTGGTCCGCTTCTGTCAATTGCCAGTTTTGCGCGGCCTTTTCGAACAGCAGCATGGCCATGGACTCAACCTGATCGGCGTTCTGCTGGTCCACCTCCGCACGACGCATCAAGGAGGACACCGTGCGTTCACGCACATCTTCGTGGACCTCTCGGCCCATCATTTCGTAGATTACCCCTTCGCGCAGAGCGCCGGGCGAGGTGTCCATATGTTCCAGCTCCAGAGCATCGAAGATGCCACTGATAATGGCAACACCCGGCACAATCACACCGCGACGCCGTTCGCTCAGTCCCGGCAAGTCGGTTAATTCGTCAATATGCCCATGGGATAACAGGAAGTTGCGTAGCCCGACCAGACTGGCGGCATCAAAACCCTCAGCAGACCACCCCTGCTGCACCATGATCGCTTCAACACTGCGCATGGTGCCGGAAGAGCCAACCGCATTGTCCCAGCCATGTTGTTTATAGGCTTTACGGATAAGCAATACTTCCTGGTACGCCGCCTGGTAGGCCTTGGAAAAGCGTTTTGCCGAAATCTTCCCTTCAGGGAAAAAGCGGTCTCGATAGGTCACGCACCCCATGTGCAGGCTCTCGCGCAGTTTTGATTCAAAACGCTGCCCGATCACAAACTCCGTACTGCCGCCACCGATATCCACCACCAGCCGCGAATTGTCGTCGTCGGCCAGGGTATGAGCCACTCCCAGATAGACCAGTCGCGCCTCTTCCCGCCCGGAAATGACTTCAACCGGAAAACCGATCAATGCTTCCGCCGGCTTGATAAATGACTTCGCATTCTTGGCCGCTCGCAGGGCATTGGTGCCCACAATTCTCACTGCCGAGGGCTGTAATTTATCCATCACCTGACGAAAACGGGCAAGACAATTCAGGCCGCGCTCTATGGCATCTTCGGCGAGCCGGTTAGATTTCATGCCCGCTGCCAGCTGGACCCGCTCGCCGAATCGTTCAATGGGGCGCATTTCACCATGTGCAACCCGCGCCACAATCATATGAAAGCTGTTGGAGCCGAGGTCAATGGCCGCCAATGTCTGGTCGACGTCAGAAATATTATTCACGAATTACCTTTGCCCGTTTCTTTGTCCACCAGGCATTTGTTACTGGCCTTATGCGGGTGGTATGATTTCACAAATTCTACCCCCATATCCTTCAATAGACATTAATCTGGAGAACTCCATGAGCGACAACATCGTTCACATTACCGACGGTAGCTTTGCCAGCGAAGTGCTGGATGTCAGCACACCGGTACTGGTCGACTTCTGGGCTGCCTGGTGTGGTCCCTGCAAAATGATTGCCCCCATTCTGGACGAGTTGGCGGACGAATACGCCGGCAAAGTGAAAATCTGCAAAATGGATGTGGATTCCAACCAGGAAACCCCTGCCAAATTCAATGTTCGCGGTATCCCCACCCTGATCCTGTTCAAGGATGGCAATATTGAGGCAACCAAAGTCGGCGCACTGTCGAAAACTCAGCTCGTGGAGTTTATTGACGCAAGCCTGTAACAAAACTGTTGCGGTGGTTATTTTTACCACCGCAACAGTTATTGCGCTTTAATCTGGCCCCGCCTATACTGCATCTCAACCGCGTCGATGTCCTTCGACGAGCAAAAACAACTAAATTAATAATTCCGGCAAGCCCTTCCAGGACACCAGCTCATTTCTCGACCGGCAATCCGTCAGTCCAAATTCCATACAATTACTATGTCAGTATTTATGAACTTAACCGAACTCAAAACCAAACCCATTGATGAACTTCTGCAGATTGCACAAGGCATCGGTCTCGACAACCTCGCCCGCTCCCGCAAACAGGATGTTATTTTCAGCATTCTCAAACGTCACGCCAAAAGCGGTGAAGATATTTATGGTGACGGGGTACTTGAAATTTTACCCGACGGTTTTGGGTTTTTAAGATCGGCAGACAGTTCTTACCTGGCCGGGCCTGACGACATCTACGTATCACCCAGCCAAATTCGCCGTTTTAACTTGCGCACCGGCGACAGCATCTCCGGCAAGATCCGGCCACCAAAAGAAGGCGAACGCTACTTCGCCATGCTGAAGCTGGACGAGATCAATTTCGAAAAGCCGGAAAATGCCCGCAACAAGATCCTGTTTGAAAACCTGACGCCCCTGTTTCCGGATGAGCGCCTGGTACTGGAAGCCGGCAACGGTTCCACCGAAGACCTTACCGGTCGTATCATCGACCTGATTTCCCCCATCGGCAAAGGACAGCGCGGCCTGATCGTAGCACCGCCCAAAGCCGGTAAAACCATTCTCATGCAACACACTGCCCAATCTATTATCCGCAACAATCCTGAGTGCTACATCATCGTATTGTTGATTGATGAGCGTCCCGAGGAAGTAACCGAGATGCAGCGCTCAGTGCGCGGCGAGGTGATTGCCTCTACCTTTGACGAGCCACCGGCCCGGCACGTACAAGTCGCCGATATGGTCATCGAAAAAGCCAAGCGTCTGGTAGAGCACAAAAAAGATGTGGTGATCTTGCTCGACTCCATCACCCGTCTGGCGCGGGCTTACAACACCGTGCAACCCTCATCCGGCAAGGTGCTGACAGGAGGTGTGGATGCCCACGCCCTCGAGCGTCCCAAACGCTTTTTTGGCGCCGCCCGCAATATCGAACAAGGTGGCAGCCTGACCATTATCGCCACTGCGCTGGTAGAAACCGGTTCTAAAATGGACGAAGTGATCTACGAAGAGTTTAAGGGCACCGGCAACATGGAACTGCATCTGGACCGCAAGGTGGCTGAGAAACGCGTTTACCCGGCCATCAATATCCGTCGTTCCGGCACTCGCCGTGAGGAATTGCTGATGGGCGAAGAAGAGTTGCAGCGTGCCTGGATTCTGCGTAAGTTACTGCACAGCATGGAAGATGCCGACGCCACTGAGTTCCTGATCGACAAGTTGAAGGATTCCAAAACCAATGAGGAATTCTTTATGTCGATGAAGCGCAAATAACTTTTTACCCGACAGACAAAAAGCCCGGCATTTGCCGGGCTTTTTTACGGTTATACCGGAATGTATTTACTTAAAGGCACAACCGGTTTGTATCCCCAGCTTTTTCAACAGGATCGCCATTGGGCAAAAACCTGTGAAGGAAGCCTGAAACATATTGAACCCCACAAAGGCTGTAAACCATAGCCAGTACACCGAGTGCACCTGGCTGAGTAACAGGCTGAGCAGAATAAACAGCCCGGCGATGGTGAACACCAGTCGATCAACATTCATAGCAACCACTCCTGTTATTTCAATTTTTCGATGCCCATCATCTTGAGAATGAATTTCTCATGAACAGGGTCCGTATCACCTTTGCGCACCTTGCGCATAAAGTATTTTTCAAATCCGATTTTCGCCAGGTGTACCCACTTGCCTTTTTTCGCCCAGGTGACGTTGCGCGGTGGGATCTGCGGCAGTGCAACGAAGGCCATGCCGGTATCACCCATGTCCGCCAGACAGATGGCATTCCAGGTGGCCTCCGCCACCGGTTGCTCTCCAGCGATACAGGATCGGATATTTTTCACGGTTGCTGCCACCATGGA
>SBGI01000057.1 GCA_006227015.1 Gammaproteobacteria bacterium | reverse complement strand
GCCGCTGCGCCTAACGTGTCAAAATGGCCGCGATCAATGTACAGATGGGACAGGCTTTGAACCTTTGCGGCTGTCTCTAACGCCTTTTCCGGCTGGATCAGGGGCAGTCTTTGGATCGCGCTTGAATATTCGGTCATAGTTGGAGCCGTAAGCCTGCTCGTCTGTCGGCCTGCGCCGATCACCCTTTCCAGCCACTTAACAGCCTCCGCTTCCCAGTCGCTTCTGCCAGCTTTCCAGTGTTCACCATCAGCCGGTATGCGTTGTTGTGCAGGTCTACAGCCTGAAGCTGTCGCACAAGCTCCAGAACGCGGTCTACGGTCTTTTGCCGACCATCCAGCTTGATACCCTTCAGCTCTTTGATATACGCCTCAGAAAGCGTTTTTATGGCCTTCTGGTGAACCGTTGAGTTCAGGATAAATTCGGCATCAGCGCCTTGCATCTGGTTAGAATCCGCCATTGCCTGCTCCCATCGGGTTTAAAATGCCGTTCAAGATACCGTCCATTTCAAGATCGGTCTTTTTCCCTTCTTCTGCCGCCTTGTAGGCTTGGGCGTTCTTAAGGTTTGTTGTGGCCGCCAGCTCTTGCTCTTTCAGCAACAGTTCACGATCCTTGCGCTGCCCGTCCGCCAGGTCTTTCTGTGCCTGCCGCTGCTGTTCCTGCTGTGCGAGGACCAACATGGGGTCAGGCGGTGGCGGCTCTTGTGGAGGCTGTTTTGATGGGTCGGTGAAATAACGCTCGACGTTCTTTAATCCTGCGGATTCAACCAGCTTTTCCAGCGTGTTGTAGACATTGGACGGGGTAGCAAGACCGGCCATCATGGCCTCTTTCTGGATGCCCAGAACCTCGGTCAGAACGGCTAGTTGCTTCTCTTTGTTGTTGAAGCCAAGGCCGACATTCACCGTCACATTGCTGCGGTCTTTCCAGTCCCTTGGGTTGGTTTCAACCCACTGGCCACGGATGCGGATGACCTTTGCCTTGTCCTGGTACTCTTTGATCTGCCGGTGTGCCTTCAGCATCGCATCCTTAACGCCAGTCTCTGCGAATATGCGGGCGATCAGCTCAATACGTTGAGATGCTTCCTGTAGGGCCGCTGTAAAGCCGCCCATTGTGGACTGCTGCAAGATCGCGGGATCAAGGGACAGGTTCGGGGCAATGCCGCTTCTAATCTGTTTCTCGTTATCCAGTAGTTGCAGGCTGGCAATGATTTCCTGAATCACAGGCTGATGAGATTCCGCCTCAATCAGGCCGGGGTTTCTGACCTCGATGATGGTGGAGTCAGGGTCCAGCAGTTGATCCAGTGTCGCCCCATCGTCAGTAATAGCGGCAGAGGCAACGTATTTGCGCGGCTCGATGATCTGGGCAATGTTGTTATTAATGCCGCGACGGAAAAAGGTGGACAGCTCCTGAATCGGGCGCATCAGATCAGCCAGACTCAGGCCGTGGTGCCGGTGCGTCATGGGAATACAGGACAGCGCACAGATCGGCTGGTAATCGTATTCGATGTTCTCGAAGATCTGCCCGCCGATATAGTCCACCTTGCGGCTTTCGGCTATGTCGTCGCCATCAAAGTCATATTCCAAATACCACTCTTCCAGCCAGTACCGCTTATTGGCATCACTCGCGGCGTCGTCGCCCTCATGAACAGAATCCATGCGATTAACGCGCTCGCCGTTCTCATCATCTTCAGAGGAAGCCATTTCCAGCTTGGCCTGGTCATATCCGGCCTGTAGTAGCCATGACTTGGTGCGCTGTGTTCTATGGCAGACCGCATGACAGCCCTCCAGGGAAAGGCTGGTGTGGTTGCGGTCAATCAGTACCTGTTCGGGGGGGACCGCCTCAAAGCGCAATACAGGCTCTTTTGTGGTGATCTTCAGCTTAACGTCAAAGGTGCCATCCAGGTTGTCCGTGGCCTCGACGATCTCTAACCCTTCCTGCTCATCCAGCATGGAAAGCTGAACAGCGTCTAGGCCGTTGTAATACTCTGTGACGGTCTTGGTGATTTCTTCGGTGTAGATCTTCGCGTACCCGTTAGGGTACATCAGCGCGTCTTTGAACCACTCATAGAAGGCCAGAAAGCCGTTATTCTCATTCAGCAGGTAGTGATTAACAATGTCGGTTTCCTGCTCCGCCTGCGCCTCATCTTCTGGGCCTACAGGGTCAAACACAACAATCTGATCGCCAGCGGTGAACGTGCGGAGAAGTGAAGGTAAAGCCCACTCAACAGCCTCCAATACTTCGCGGGTGACGTAGCTGGAGCGCCCATCGCGCTCGTTGCCCATCTTCTCGCCCAAATAGGCATCGAGAGAGTCCTGGCGAATCTCTGACAGTTCATCGTCTGAGCCGTTAATCATCGACCCGCGAAGGCTGTTCAAATGTGCTTTAAGTGCGGATTCGCTCATACAATCCAGCTTTTACCGTGTTTGTTGTTGCGGATGGCTTTCGCCCTGCGGTCTGATACATGCGGCTTATCAATCACTACATGGCGATAGCCTTGCCCGAACTGCCTGAAGGCGTCAGCCGCGTTACTGGCCCAGTTGTGCAATGGTGATTGACGAAAGGTGTCGTGCTTCTCGTCAAAGACGTACTGATAATTAGCAAGGGCATCCATCCCCATTTCCATCCTCAGCCCGCGCTCATCACTTCCCTTGTGGAAGTAACAGCCGGAGAAGGCGCGACGGGTCTGCTCAATGCCTTCGTTTACGTTGTGAATGCGGGGGACAACCTCGATTGGCTTTAGCCCTGACTCTTCCAGCATCTCCCTTCTTGATCTATTAGAAGAAAGCTCCTTGACCTCAACGTCGTGCGGCAGATAGTGCTTGCCGTAGTTGTAGCCAAGCTCTTTCAGCTTTTGGATGTAGTGATCCAAGCCAACTAGCCGTGATTCGTAGTAATCAATAAACCGAGACTCAGCCCCTATCCGTTGCATGAACCAGATCGCCGTCTGGTCATTCCTGCCCAAATCCCAGAAGGTGTGAACCTCTGCGATAGGGTCAACAGGGATGGAGAGAATGCGCTTCTCTTTTTGCGCCAGTTGCAGTTGCTTTCCGTAAATTGCGCCGTCTGCAAATTGCTTTAGCTCGCCTTCCCAGACGTGCAGGTATTCGTCGTAATCAGTTTCTTTTAAATGCTCCATCTCGTCCTTCATTACCCCGGTGAACCACGGGTTATCACGCCATGAAACCTTGAGAACGTCGGCGCTATCAGGCGGATTAATCACGAACCGCTGATAGACAGGGTCGGACTTTAATTCCGGGTTGAAACTGGCCCATATCTCAGAGCCTTCCTTCCGTATCGATGGAATCAGCTTCTTCCAGCTTTCCTCCGATACGGTGTTGGCTTCCTCAATCCAGCAGATGTCTACGCTATCAATGGACTTGATCGAGTCGATGTTCTGCCACAAGCCCTCAAAGATGAAGTGCGTACCGTTGACGTGCTTGATCTCTGTATTCGCTACGGTGTAGCCCGTCAGGCCGTGCTCTTTGATCCTGCGCTCTAACAGGGAGTGAACAGATTCCTTGATGGACTTCTGGATCTCACGACAGCAGAGAATCTTTAACGGCCTAATGTCGCCCTGGATTAACAGTGCGTCGGCAAACTGCCATGACTTCGCCCCACCTCTTCCACCCCATCTGATCTTGTAGCGATTGGGGCGATAAAGCCCCTCAAACGCTATCGGAACCTGAAGGTGTGCCATTAATGAATTCGATGGTGTGCTTAATAGGCTGGTCTGCGTCGCCAGATATGGTTGCTTCTATGGCTTTCAGGTCAGGCAGGTACTTCCCGATCAGCTTTAACTTGGTATCTATGACGATCTTGTAGCGGTCAACCATGCCCTTATCTATATCATTGATTGGATTGCTTATTTCTTCAAGCAATTCAATAACGTGCTGGACATGCCCCTGTGATGCTAATTGCTCTCTCAGGGCTTCTTGTCTGACCTTTCTGTTAAGCTGTGCTCTGGTCTCTGCCATTGTGCGTTCCTCTCGGTTGACGCTAGGTTTTCCACGGGAACCACCCTCCGGCCCTTACTGCTAAATACATCAGATAGGCTTTGGTGCGGCGTACTCCGCTTTCTCTCATTGCCTCGTAAAAAATTCGGTCTGCCCGCTTTCTTTCGATGGGGGTGTCGTCGATCTCTTTGGTCGAGTACAGGTAGTCATGGACCACAGCCGCTCTTGTATAGGGCCCGTGCATAGGACAGATAAGACGCAGAAGGCGAGGGATAGAAGCAAGATCAGTCTTAAAGTTAGGAGGCACAACCACATAGTCACCAGCAATGGTTTCGTACACCAGATGACTAACTGTTCTCCACTTATACCCATAGGGCTTTAGCTCCAGTTCGGTCCTGAATGGCACTTATCCAGCCCTCACCGTTCCTGTGAACTTCCCTACCACAGCCTTGGCTATGTCGCCCATGTGTGGAGCGGCAAAGTAAAAAGCCAAAATCAGCATTACAGCCGGATTCATATCCATGGCTGCCTGTTGGGCAATTATTCCAACCTGGCCAACCTTCTCGGCTGTAACAACGCCACTGGTGTTGGTGAACACTGCAACCATTCCGCAGAAGGCAGATAACAGGTACATGCACAACCACACCCCGGTAATGGCTAAAGCAATGAGCCGTCTAGCTAGGTTCTGCCCCTGGGTGGACTGCATCCATTGGACAACCATTGCTCTTGCTTCGGTGCGGTCCTTGGCGGCGTCTCCGGCCTTTTCCTCATCGGTATAGACGAGCGCGTCCAGGCCCTTGGAAACACCATCTACGACGCCTTCAAGCGCCTTTTCTGACCCGAGGAGTCGGCCTAGTATGCCCATTCTTTAACCAGTGGTATTTCAACAGCTCAAAGTAGATTTCTGGTGTAAGGGGCGGTATTTGCACACTTAAAGCCCCCTAACCAGTCTGGATATTTCCTTGGCCCTGTTGGGTGTTTGCTTTGCCCATATAGAATCAAGCATCTCGATACCGGCCTGGTTGTATTCGCCGGACTCTAGGCATCGAATCGTGTTCTTGAACTTCCGTATGCCTGCCGCGCCCAGCTGAAAGCGCCAGTCCATGAATGCAGCCTGCTGTGTATCTGTTGCATCAGCAAACCACTTGAAACTTGATAGATCGTCGAAGCATTCAACGATGTCGTTTATCAGAAGGATGTCTATCTCGTTATCGGATAGCCCCTTGCTCTCAAGGTTTCTCCCTACGCCAATGGTTAAGACACCAAGGTGATCTTCATAAGCGAGACTCCGCCTGCCTTCATGCTTCTCAATCAGGTCTTTTGCAAGGCGGATGCTGTCGCTCATTGCTGTTCGCGGCCCTCAAGCCTTGATAGACGACCGTGGTGATCGCTGATAGCCCGATCATGGGCGTCAAGCCTGCGCTTCAGCTCACCAATGGCGTTCCCATGGATGTCAACAGTGGTCTTTACCCGTGACGCCAGCCATACCACAGAAGCAGCCCCAGAGAGCACGGACAAAATGATTCCTACTGTTGCTACATCCATACCAAATCCAGAAAAAGAAACCGACCCGAAGGGCGGCGGAGAGGTGGCCTATTGGCCGGAGAGAGAAGGCACAAAAAAGCCCCACCGAATGGCAGGGCTTAGTATTCGACACTAGAAATATGGTCTCATATGTTCGACATACTGTCAATATGAACAGTGTTTATTTATACAGTTATTCTGTTTTCTCCACTGTCCACACCTGAATCGGCAGATGCCAGCGGTTGATTGCCCCATACAGCCTGTCGATGTACTTCTGATCGCGCTCCCCGTCCACAATCAGCAACACACCTGGCGCTTTTCCTGTCATCTTTGCATAGTGCAGTGACTGGCCTATTGCCTCGGCCCACTTCCGCGCAAAGTCCACCTCAATGGCGTGATGCTCCGTCAGGCAATCAACCCTTGTCCGGTCAGGCAATACAAATTCCGCCTGCCCTCCGATACTGGCGCAGAACCTTTCCTGATAGTCGCGCTCGCTGGCGTTCACTATTAGCGGGATCAAGAAAATAATGAACAAAATCCTTTTCATGCAGCCGCCTCCTTTTTCACATCTATCCACTTGGCAACCGGGCCTAATGCCTGACCAACCCACTTATCAAGCAGGCTGATTGACCAGTCCCAGTGCTCTCCTGCATCCCGTCTGAACTGCGTTATTGGCACCCCTGCCTTTTCTGCCAGAAACTGGCTCTGGTATAAGCTCCGGCGCTCTCCAGACATATCCGGCGGGTTCTGATGCCTTACCTCGTTTACCGCGTACATGGCCAGCTTCATTGCCCTTGCCTTCCATGCTTTTGGCTTGTCTGTCTCCAGGATCCTCACCTGTAGATGATAGGTGGTGAATGCGTAATACCTTGCCCTGTCATCGGGAGATCCTTCTACCTGTGCTGACCAGAAGTAGTTTCCCATAATTCTCAGATGTTCAGGCAGAGAATCAATGGTTCTTTTCAGTCCAGACTCGTACCCCTGGAGCATTCTTTTTCCGTAGGTGTCCACATGCTCTGGCAGCCATTCACCAGATGGCGTGTAGGTGCTTAGGTGCCATACCTGCCTTGCTGAGATGATGGGCATGTCAAAGGGGTTCATGGACTCTCCGGTTAGATGACGTTTGGCGTGATAGTCAATGGTTATGAGCTGCGGTACTTCCGTAGCACGTCCAATGCCTTATTGCATCGAAACAAAGCCTCGCCCTGTATGTCCTGCGGGCGCGGCACATGGTTTTTGTCGAACTGCTCGTCCCATACCTGAAACACGTAGTCAGGACTCAACGCGTGATCCACTTCTTCAAGAACTTTAAGTAGTTCATGGCAGCGTTTCGCCATGTCCTCAAGGTACGGCTTCGGGTTCGCCATCAACTGCGCGTCTTTGATGGCAATCAAAGCCCGGAGGCGCGCGAGTTTCTTCCTAAATTCAGTGTCGTCGCTCATAAAATCTCGCTCATAACAAGCCGTTTGTGTGGGACTCGTCGCTTCGCGCCGCGCCCCACAACTCTGTCGTTATTCCTCGCACCCCTCGCATATACCTGGAAACCGCATCATTAACTGTTCTTCTGCTGGCGGTTCTGTCAGCTTTGCAGCAATCTCTCCAGCCTCTTCCGCTATCTCTTCCAGACGATCATGGGCTAGACCTCCGATCTGAGATTCAAGGATGGTCACTACCTCAGAAATGATCTCTTCCATTTTGAAGTTGTAGGCGTTATCGAGTAGGTTCCGAAGCATGGTCATTCCTCATTGTTGGAAAGTTCGTACTTCAACAGCCGTTCTTTTTCCTGGGTGGCGTAGGCCAGTATCTTGTTGATGTCCCGCAGCTTGGCAGAGTGAGCAACTCTTCCGTACCTATAACAGGCGCGGAAAATCTCGCTGATCTGCCCATTCATGTCTCTTTCGATGATCAGGTGATAAAGCTCTGTTGCACCTTCTGGCAGCTCGTAATAGTGGGCAGTGAGGCCGTCAGACTTTTCTTTATCGAGGCCATGCATCTTGAGCGTGGAATTTTCTGGCTCTAGCCGACACTTCATCCCCGCAAAAAGAAACGCCTTGCACTCTGGGTTTCCGCACTTGCACATACTCATACCTTCACCTTGTATCTGATTTCCTCGCCTCGCTCTTTGTGCAGAACGACACAGGTCATTGACCTCTCTGCCACGTAACCACTTGCTGCGTGCCATGCATCCGGTGGAGCCAATACGCCCCATGACTCAAACATCATTCCGCCTACCTCTTCCGCGTCTTTGTGGTGAATGTGGCCGGTCCATCCGAATCGGTGTTTGCACTTGCCCCACTGCTCAGACAGGTTACGAGTCACCGCCTCGTACATCTGGCTGCGCCTGATCTTGTCGCCGTGGTGGACAACGATCAGGTTCTGCCCGAAGTCGAACCAGACGAACTTGGAGAAGTTATCCTTAACCTCCACCCTTGGCTCGTTGTGGAAATACGCCCGAACCACCTCGTTAAGCCACATGGAAGCGTCCGGGTCGTGGTTGCCTCTGGCGTTAATCACCACTACCTTTTTGTGCTTCTTCAGCATCCGGTGAATCAGGGCTTTCAGTAGCAGGCCAGCCAATCGCCCAACCCTTCCCATGCGGCCATCAGTATCGAGGGCATGTTTCGATGATGGCGTCTGACTGGTGGTGTCATTGGCGTGCAGGAAATCGCCTACGTTGATCAATACGCCTGTCTCCGCATTCGGAGAGCGGTCAACAAGCCTGCGGGTTGTCTGCATCAGCAATTCGCTGGAGATGTCGGTGTCGTAGTCATCGCCGCCAGTCTCTTCAGACCATGCGTACATGCCAAAGTGGTGATCGCCAATCAGATAGCAGGACATCAGGTCCGCGTCTGCATCCTTGGGCGCTTTTGTCGGCTCATTCAGGCCTGAAAGCTCCATGCTGAAGGCTTCTACAAGACCCTGCTGGATTTCCTCAAGGGCGACCTTCTCAGGCTCTTGTAAAGGAAAAAGCCCGAACGGTGTAGGAGCCGTTCAGGCCGTAGTTTTTTCCTCTCCAGGAATGCCACTCTTTAGGGTGGCTGTTAACCAGTTAGA
>SBGI01000260.1 GCA_006227015.1 Gammaproteobacteria bacterium | reverse complement strand
CTCTGCGTATGGGTGCGGAAATTTTTCACTCACTGAAAAAAGTGCTCAGTAGTCAAGGCCTGAACACGGCCGTGGGTGATGAAGGCGGTTTTGCCCCTAATCTTTCTTCCAATGCCGAGGCGCTGGCAGTGATCCAGAAAGCAGTTGAAGCTGCGGGTTACAAGCTGGGAGAAGACATTACCCTGGCTCTGGACTGTGCATCTTCCGAGTTTTACAAGGATGGCCAGTACAACCTGGCAGGCGAAGGCAAGGTCTACACGTCCGAGGGCTTCAGTGATTTTCTGGCGGAGCTCTGCGACCAGTATCCGATTATTTCCATTGAGGATGGCCAGGATGAGTCAGACTGGGATGGCTGGAAATACCAGACAGAAAAACTCGGTAACCGGGTCCAGCTGGTGGGCGATGACTTGTTTGTCACCAATACCAAGATTCTCAAGAAGGGAATCGAGCTGGGCGTCGCCAACTCCATTCTGATCAAGTTTAATCAGATTGGCTCGCTCTCCGAAACCCTCGATGCCATCAAGATGGCCAAGGACGCTGGCTATACCGCGGTGATCTCACATCGTTCCGGTGAAACCGAAGATACGACCATCGCCGACCTGGCTGTGGCAACTGCCGCTGGCCAGATCAAAACCGGTTCGCTGTGTCGCTCTGACCGTGTGGCCAAGTACAATCGCCTGTTGCGTATTGAGGCTGAGCTGGGAGGCCTGGCACCTTATCGGGGCAGGGCGGAGTTCAAGTCCTGACAATTCAATTCGATATCAGGGGCGGCCATTGGCCGCCCCTGATGGTTCTGGATGATGCTTTATGTTGTGCCCTGACGATAGTTGGTGACTTCGGTAGAATCTCCCCATGCGCTGGTTGATGATTGGTCTTTCATTGCTGTTACTCTTTTTTCAGTTCCAACTGTGGCTGGGGGAGGGGGGGCTTGCCAAAAAGCTGACACTGGAGCGCGAGGTGGCCGAGCAGGAGGCGCAGAATGAAACGCTCCGGCAACGCAACCAGACCCTGGTGAGTGAGGTGGTCGACCTTAAAGAGGGTGTTGAGAGTATTGAAGAGCGTGCCAGAACCGATCTTGGCATGATCAAGGACGGCGAAACTTTCTTTATGGTGGTAGAACCCGAGGACCAATGAACAGAACATATCAGGTTGATTCAGGTGTAAATCCGATGATCGTCCCCTGGAGTGTATGAGATGACTACCAGATGGATCGTTGTACCCGCCGCAGGTGTGGGAAGTCGTTTTGGTGGAGCTCTTCCGAAACAGTATCAGTCATTGGCTGGAAAGACAGTGGTCGAACATACCCTGGAGAGGTTGTTGGCGGTCAATGATGCCATTGTCGTGGTGGCAGTACACCCCGATGACAAATATTGGACCGAACTTCCTGTGTTCGAACACCCGCGTATCCGTACAGTACACGGTGGTAAAGAACGCGCGGATTCCGTACGTCTTGCGCTGGAATGCCTGACCCGGGAGGCTCACACGGATGACTGGGTATTGGTACACGACGTGGCAAGGCCCTGTGTGAGAGTTACAGAAATACAGCACCTGATAAATACCCTGTCGGATCACAAAGTTGGCGGCATTCTGGCAGTGCCCGTCAGTGACACGGTCAAGCGGGTCGAGCAGGGAGATAATATTGCGGGCACTGAAGATCGTTCCAAGCTCTGGTTGGCGCAAACACCACAGATGTTTCGTTATGGCTTGCTAAGCTGGAGTTTGAATACGGCGGTTCGTCAGCAGTGGCAACCTACAGACGAGTCTGCCGCTGTCGAGCGCCTGGGCCATATTCCTCAGATAGTTGAAGGCAGCCGTGACAATATCAAAATTACTCGCCAGGAAGATCTGGAAATTGCCGAAGCGATAATGAAATACCAGCAGACCGTGGAAGCAGCACGTCCTGAATAAAAAGGGGGCAGATGATGAGAATAGGCCAGGGCTATGATGTCCATGCTTTTGGTGTCGGAGATGCCATTACCATTGGCGGGGTGAACATTGCTTTTTCTCACGGACTGGTGGCGCATTCCGATGGTGATGTGTTGATTCATGCCCTCTGTGATGCCTTGCTGGGCGCAGCGGCACTCGGTGATATCGGCCAACATTTCCCGGATACAGACACGTCATATAAAGGCATAGACAGCCGCGAGCTGTTGCGGCGTGTCAGCGTCCTGATTCGCAACAAGGGGTTCAGTTTGGTCAATGCCGATATGACGTTGATAGCCCAGGCACCCAAGATGTCACCCCACATAACTACCATGCGCGAAAACCTCAGCACCGATCTGAATTGTGATATATCCCAGCTGAATATCAAGGCAACGACCACGGAGAAACTGGGTTTTGAAGGGCGAGGTGAAGGCATCGCTGCGCAGGTGGTGGTGTTGCTGAATACGGCTGCTTAGGCAGACACCCGTCAAGTCCTGCTCATCGCCTCCAGGATCTCAGCCATGGCTTGGTTAATGGTATGAAATCGTTCCTTTGTCGAGAGCATTTCAGCAATATCCTGAACGTAGCGACTATCATCCAATTCGTTACCACAATGCTCGATCAGCTTGTTGGCAGAGTGTTCAGTGGTTTCCAGGTGAAATTGCAGACCTACCACCCGGTCTTGATAGATAAAAGCCTGGTTGTCGCAGGCGACACTGCTAGCCAGGGGCGTGGCTCCGGCTGGAATTTCAAACCTGTCACCATGCCAGTGAAACGCCAGGGGATGAGCCCGAAGAATTTTGCCAATCGTCGTCTGCGCAGCCTCTTCGTGAACCTGTAATGGAAACCAGCCGATTTCACGATGAGAATTTTTGGCTATTCCAGCTCCGAGAACATGGGCTATTAGCTGAGCGCCGAGGCAGATACCAAGTATTTTTTTTCCAGATGCGATGGCCTTTTCAATAAAGATTTTTTCATCAGCCAGCCAAGGGTAAAGGTTTTCGTCATTGACTCCCATGGGGCCGCCCATGATGATCAGCCAGTCAATATCATGCAGCTCGGGCAGGGACTCCCCTGCGTAAAGGTGTGTGGCACTGATTTGAAAATCCTGGTCTCTGAACCATTGCTGCATGCTGCCTAGGTCTTCAAAGGCGACATGTTGAAGGTAATGAATATGCATCCGGGTATCCTGTCAGAAACAAACGGTCAGACTAAGACTATGAGGGTGGCGTCGCTACTCGTACACTTGCACAGCACACTAATGCTAAGGACTTTATGAACGCCAGGCAATTTTCGCTTTGTTTCCCCTTTGCCATGGGGGGCCCTGATGTAACCGCCAGTTTTCGGGAAAATCCGGAAGACTTTCAGGTCGTGGAAACGTTGGATTTTGAGTTTTCTGGAGAAGGGGAGCACCAGTGTTTTTATATTGAAAAAACGGGACAGAACACCCGTTGGGTTGCTGGCCTGCTGGCTGAAGCTCTTGGGGTAGAGGAAGCAGCAGTTGGCTACTGTGGTTTAAAGGACCGCAGGGCCATTACCCGGCAATGGTTTAGCGTGCATATGCCTGGAGGGCGGGATCTGACAGTGCCGCAGCTCCCCAGTCTGGAGGGTTGTGAGATTCTGAAAATGGCGCGTCACCATAAAAAGCTGCGCCGTGGCAATCACGCTGGCAATCACTTTCGTATTCGTTTGCGGCAGGTCGACGGCGAGCGACAACTGTTGGTGTCAAGGTTGGCAGCTATCGCCGCTGAAGGCGTTCCCAACTATTTTGGCGAGCAACGCTTTGGTCGGGAAGCCGGTAATTTGTACGAGGCCGAAAAACTCATGTATCAGCGGTCAGCAGACCGATCCCAGCGAAGAAAGAAAACTAGAAAAGGGGTGGGTAAAGGCGGACTCTACTTGTCTGCGGCAAGGTCCTACCTGTTCAATCTTGTTCTCGCTGAGCGGATTGCACAGCACAACTGGAACACCTGCTTGGGTGATGAGGTTATGCCGACTGGCCCCCTGTGGGGCAGGGGAAGAACACAGGTTCCTGAACAGGTGCGCGAGCTGGAACTGCGAATTCTGAGTGACTGGCAGGATTGGTGTCACGGACTGGAATTCAGTGGCTTATCGCAGGAGCGACGCCAACTGGTTCTGCATCCCCAGAATTTTGAATGGGATTGGCAAACCAGTGAACATGAAGAATGTGTCGATCTAGAGCTTTCATTCTTTCTGCCCCCGGGCTGTTTTGCTACTTCCGTGTTGCGTGAAGTGGCAAACCTGCAGCAGTCATGGGCTGTGGCGGAATAAAGGCGCTGTGGTATAGTTCGTTTTTCGATTGACAGCAGGGGTTTGCAGGAGTGAATTCGATTGAGCTTGGTGGTATCGGTATGACCTCCCAGCGAACCCGTGAACGCCTCATTCAACGTCTAAAAGACCAGGGTATATCCAACCAGCGAGTGCTGGATGTCATGCGCATGACACCCCGTCACTTATTCCTGGACGAAGCCCTTTCTCACCGTGCCTACGAGGATACTGCATTGCCCATTGGGTATGGGCAGACGCTATCCCAGCCGTATGTTGTTGCCCTGATGACAGAAATTCTGTTATCCCAGGGTCCGCGAAAAAAAGTCCTCGAAATTGGTTCGGGATCGGGCTATCAGTCGGTTGTGCTGGCCCAGCTGGTGGATCAGGTTTACAGTGTTGAACGCATCAAGCCGCTGATAGATAAAGCCCGGGAGCGGTTGCGTCTGCTTGGGCTTCGCAACGTTCGCTTTTCCCACAGCGATGGCGGTTTCGGCCTGCCGGACTATGCTCCCTACGACGCCATTCTAAGTGCTGCGGCTCCCAATGAGGTTCCGGAAGAACTATTGCATCAACTCGCTCCTGACGGGATTCTGGTGATCCCGGTGGGACCAGGCGATTTGCAGGAGCTGCGCGTTATCACCCGCCTGGGTGACACGAATAATTACGAAGAACGTGTTGCAGAGAAGGTGCGGTTCGTCCCCCTGCTCGGCGGCACCACCCGATAATCAGGCTGATATTGCTGTGCAGTTTGCCAAACGTTGGATTTTGCTATTCCTGAAAGGGGTGGCCATGGGTGCTGCTGACGTGGTCCCCGGGGTATCTGGCGGAACCATTGCCTTTATTAGCGGCATTTACGAAGAGCTGCTCGATTCCATTCGCAGCATTAACGTTCACTCACTAAAAATTCTGGCCAGCCAGGGCCCAAAAGTCTTTTGGAAAAGTATCAATGGTAATTTCCTGCTGGTGCTTTTTTCTGGCGTGCTGTTGAGTATCGCCTCGTTGGCGAAACTGGTGAGTCACCTGTTGCTGACCCAGCCCATTCTGATCTGGTCCTTCTTCTTCGGGTTGATTCTGGCGTCCATTCTTTACATTTTCCGGCAATTACCGCACCTGAGACTTCAGGAGTGGGTGTCACTTATTATCGGCACACTGATCGCTACGGCCATATCACTGGCTCCGCCCGTGCAGGGTAGTGATGGGTTACTGGTGGTATATCTTTCCGGTGTCCTGGCCATATGCGCCATGATATTACCGGGGGTTTCAGGTAGTTTTATTCTGCTGTTACTCGGTATGTATCCGGTAATTATTGGTGCTGTGAGCGCATTTAACTGGCAGATTCTGTCAATGTTCCTGCTGGGTTGTATTTGTGGCCTGATGGCATTTGCGCGGGTATTGTCCTGGCTGTTGCACCGCTATCATTCCGTCACTATTGCCATTCTGACCGGGTTTCTGGTTGGCTCGTTGATGATTGTCTGGCCCTGGCGTGAAACCCTGGAAGTGATGATGGATAATCATGGCCGAGAAGTAGTGCTTTCTTCACGGCTGTTAACGCCGGCAGAGTTTGCCCGGGTCACAGGCTTGGATCCGAAGACAATTCTTGCGACAGGGTGCATGGTCTTTGGCTTGATTCTGGTGCTGGGACTGGAATATCTTGGTGGACGACGCGGTAAACTCTGAAAGCAGGGGTAAAGCGGTAGGGGGAAAGCTCTTTGTCAGTGCAGAAGTGCCGGAAATTCATGTTGCGAGCGCTTGCCTTCTGTGCCGGACTGTTTTTGCTCTCTGCGTGTCACAGCCCGCCGCCGGCACCTATCAGCCAAAGACCACCACCGCCAAGTGAAAAAATTGATTACCATCTGGTCTCACAGGGTGAAACCCTGTTTGCCATCGCCTGGCGCTATGAAAAGGATGTCAACAAATTGGCCAGGGCCAATAGGCTTAGTCCTCCGTATACCATCTACCGTGGTCAGCGACTCACACTGGATACCAAACATTTACCCCCACCCCTTTCTACACGCACTGTGGCCAAACCATCGACGGTTAGTTCGAATAGAACATCGTCAAATACCCGGGTGGTGGAAGTTCCAGCCAAAACACCGGTCAAAGTCACTCGACCACCACCGAAATCAACCGCATCACTGCCTTCCAGCTGGAGCTGGCAATGGCCAACTGAGGGGCGGGTCACAAAAACCTATAACAGTGATCCTTTATTTAAAGGCATCGATATTCAGAGCCTGCCCGGTCAGGCGGTTATGGCTGCAGCGCCTGGAATCGTGGTCTACTCAGGTGAGGGTTTAAGGGGTTATGGCCGCCTGGTTATCGTCAAGCACAGTGAGGTCTACCTCAGTGCTTATGCCCACTGTCGGATACTATTGGTCCGTGAGGGGCAAGTATTAAAAACGGGTGAAAAAATTGCCGAAGTAGGGGGGGACCCTGTCAATAACAAACGCCTGTATTTTGAGATCCGCAAGGATGGCAAACCTGTTAATCCTCTCGGTTATTTGCCGAGGCGATGAAGCCTGACATCTGATAGAGTTTGGTGATACATTGCAAATGGTGCCTAGGCACGGCGCTACGCACCAATTTGGTGCCTAGCGATGGATGTTTTGGTTGATTGAAAGGGAATAATTTTTGTGTCCGACGATAATGATGACGACGCTGGAAATGAGGAAGGTCTTGATCTGAGCTCTACAGCCGGCGAGGAAGATCCAAAAGAATCCTACAAGACGTCTAAAGAAGAAAAAGTGTTGGATGCTGCCAGTCTCTACCTGAAAGAGATTGGTTATGCGCCCTTGCTTACTGCGGAAGAAGAGGTTTTCTTTGCCCGCAAGATCGCCAAGGGTGATGATGCCGCCCGCAAGCGCATGATCGAGAGCAATTTGCGCCTGGTGGTAAAAATTGCCAGACGTTATGTCAATAGAGGTCTGTCCCTTCTTGATCTGATAGAAGAGGGCAATCTTGGCTTGATGCGGGCAGTGGAGAAATTTGACCCCGAACTGGGTTACCGGTTTTCCACCTACGCTACCTGGTGGATACGTCAGTCGGTCGAACGTGCCCTGATGAACCAGACGCGGACTATTCGCCTGCCTATTCATGTGGTGAAAGAGCTCAACGTATACCTCAAGGCATCCCGCCGCTTGGCGCAAGAGCTGGATCACGATCCAACCGCTGAAGAAATTGCACAGTCACTGGATAAAACCGTCGACGACGTGTCGCGGATGTTACGCCTCAATGAGCGTGTGGGTTCCGTCGACGTCCCTATGGGGAAAGACGGTGATCGCATGCTGGTGGAAACCCTGGCGGACGAGCATCCCAATGACCCCGAAGAGCTGGTTGAAGACCAGGATATGAATGCGGCAGTAGAGGCCTGGTTGTCAGAATTGACCGACAAACAGCAGGAAGTGATTGTGCGTCGTTTTGGATTACACGGTCACGATGTGTCGACCCTGGAAGAAGTCGGGCACGAAATCGGGCTTACTCGCGAGCGCGTACGTCAGATACAGGTTGAGGCGCTGCGGCGCCTGCGATCAATCGTCAAAAAGCAGGGTTTGGATGGGCACACGCTGTTCGACGAAAACTGATTCCCTGTTACTTTGATGTTTCAATATGGCCCAAGTGTTTTTGTACCACCTTGAGGGTGGGTTTAAACAGTTTTGGCGTTGCACAGACAATGTTTCCAGAGTCCATGTAACTCTCTCCACCACCGAAATCGCTCACCAGACCGCCGGCTTCTTTGACTAAAAGCACACCGGCCGCAATGTCCCAGGGTTTCAGGTTCATTTCCCAGAATGCGTCGACACGTCCCGCCGCCAGATATGCGAGATCCAGTGAAGCGACGCCGAGCCGCCGTATCCCCGACGATTGCGTCGCCAGTTCTGTCAGGCAGGACAAGTATGGCTCCATGTGGTCACTGGACGGTTTGTTGAAGGGAATACCCGTTGCAACCAGGGATCCAGCCAGTCCCACTCGGCCGGAGACACGAATTCGCTTGCCGTTAAGGAATGCGCCTCGGCCGCGGCTGGCAGTAAATTCTTCCCGGCGCATGGGGTCGAAGACCACGGCATGTTCCAGTTTTCCTTTGTAGCGGCAGCCTATGGAAACTGCGAAGTGGGGGATGCCATGGATAAAGTTTGTGGTGCCGTCCAGAGGATCGATGATCCACTGATACTCATCGTTTTCGCCCTGTAGGTAGCCGGACTCCTCTCCGATAATACTGTGATCGGGATAGGCCTTGCGCAGATGGTAGATAATTTCTTTCTCGGCGGCATGATCGGTTTCCGTCACGTAATCGTTGCGACCCTTCTCGTCAATCTTGATCAGATCACTGCG
>SBGI01000239.1 GCA_006227015.1 Gammaproteobacteria bacterium | reverse complement strand
TTTCGTGGCACCCCAGCACTTTCCGAGTTCAGAAAACAGCAGCTGCTTCGCGCCTTACAGGAGGTCGATGCCGGTGTGGAAGGACTCTATGCCGAGTATCTGCATTTTGCTGATCTGGAGCGCCCCCTCACGGGTCAGGAAGTCGCGACTCTGGAGTCCCTGCTTAAATATGGCCCAAGACAAGAGCCAGAGGCATTGCGTGGTCACTTGATGCTGGTGACACCGCGCCCTGGCACAATTTCTCCCTGGTCGAGCAAGGCGACGGATATTGCCCACAATGCGGGCCTTGATGTGATCAGGCGCCTGGAGCGTGGGGTGGCCTATTATCTGAGAGGCAGTCTGGCAGCTGACAAACAGGAGGCTCTCAAAACCTGTTTGCACGACCGGATGGTAGAAACCGTACTTGATGCGGAGGAAAGTGCAGCGCAGCTGTTCAAACATCAGCAACCCCAGCCGATGCGAACAGTTCCCGTAATGTCAGAGGGCAGGCCGGCATTGACCGAAGCCAATGTAACCCTGGGCCTGGCACTGGCAGATGACGAGATTGATTACCTGCTGGACAGCTTCAATGAGTTGGGCAGGGATCCCACGGATGTCGAGCTGATGATGTTTGCCCAGGCCAACTCCGAGCATTGTCGCCACAAAATTTTCAATGCCAGCTGGACCATCAACGGCTCTGATCAGGACAGGTCGCTGTTTTCCATGATCAAGAACACCTATGAGCTGGGTGGTGATAACGTCTTGTCGGCCTACTCAGATAACGCTTCAGTGGTTGTTGGTAGCACCGCCGGAAGATTTTTCCCCGATCCGGGTAGCCAGGTATACGGGTACAGCCAGGAGCCTATTCATCTGTTGATGAAAGTGGAAACCCACAACCATCCAACCGCCATTGCGCCTTTCTCGGGAGCCGGTACCGGGTCCGGTGGTGAAATTCGCGATGAAGGGGCGGTGGGCAGGGGATCCAAGCCAAAGGTTGGACTAACCGGCTTCACTGTCTCCAATTTGCAGATACCAGGTTTTTCAAAGCCCTGGGAACAGGATTATGGCAAACCCGACCGTATTGCCAGTGCTCTCGATATTATGATTGAAGGGCCTATTGGCGGTGCGGCATTTAATAACGAGTTCGGAAGACCGAATCTGTGCGGATATTTTCGCTCTTTTGAAGAACATTTCGACGGTGAACGGCGCGGCTATCACAAGCCAATCATGATTGCCGGAGGCTATGGCAACATCCGCGGTGAGCATGTCCTGAAACCGCCATTTCAGGCAGGTTGCAAACTTATCGTGCTGGGTGGCCCGGCGATGTTAATCGGTCTGGGTGGTGGCGCCGCTTCGTCCATGGCGTCAGGCAGCAGTGCCGAAGACCTCGATTTCGCGTCGGTGCAACGCCAGAACCCTGAGATAGAACGACGTTGTCAGGAGGTGATTGACCGCTGCTGGCAGTTGGGTGACAGCAACCCCATTGCCTTCATTCATGATGTGGGTGCAGGCGGACTGTCCAATGCCTTTCCCGAGCTGGTAAAAGATGGCGGTTGTGGTGGTCGCTTTGAGCTGCGCAATGTCCCCAATGATGAACCCGGCATGTCACCTCTGGCCATCTGGTGTAACGAGGCGCAAGAACGTTATGTGCTGGCAGTGAAGCCGGAAGATCTGGCCAGCTTCGAGTCGATTTGTCAGCGCGAGCGTTGTCCCTATGCTGTTGTCGGCGAAGCCACTGATGAAAAACACCTCTTGCTTAACGATACGCATTTTTCATCCAATCCCGTGGACTTGCCCATGTCGGTACTGTTTGGCAAGCCGCCGAAAATGCATCGCGTTGCCGAAACCCGCTCGGCCCCGATCCAGCCATTTGGCGGTCTCGATATCAGCCTTGAGGAAGCCATTGACCGGGTATTGACCCACCCCACAGTGGCCAGCAAGAGCTTCCTGATTACCATCGGTGATCGGTCGGTGACAGGGATGGTTGCGCGGGACCAGATGGTTGGTCCCTGCCAGATTCCAGTTGCAGATTGTGCCGTCACCACTGTGAGTTACGACAGCTATGCAGGTGAAGCCATGGCGATGGGTGAGCGCACGCCTGTGGCGCTGTTGGATGCACCCGCCTCCGGTCGTATGGCGATTGGTGAGGCCATCACCAATATCGCCGGGACCAGCATCGCCCAGATTTCAGATATCAAGCTTTCGGCTAACTGGATGTGCGCTGCTGGACATCCCGGCGAGGATGAAAAGTTATTCCGTACCGTCGAGGCCGTGGGTATGGAGCTTTGTCCCGCGCTCGGTATTACCATCCCGGTGGGCAAGGATTCCATGTCCATGCGCACCACCTGGGCCCAGGATGGTGAAGACAGGGCAGTAACCGCACCCATGTCGTTGATTATTTCAGCCTTTGCGCCGGTACAGGATGTACGCGCGACGCTGACACCGGAGTTGCGTTCCGACAAAGGTGAAACCGTACTCCTTTATATTGATCTGGGTGGCAATCGAAACCGTTTGGGCGGTTCTATCATTGCTCAGGTTTACAACCAGATGGGTGATACTCCGGCGGATGTGGTCAGTGCGGAGAAGCTGAAGACATTTTTCGAACTGGTTCAGTCCGCCAACCGGGCAGGTGAGATTTTGGCCTATCACGACCGTTCCGATGGAGGGCTTTTCACGACACTGGTCGAAATGGCCTTCGCCGGTAATATCGGCTTGAATATCTGCCTGGATGAGCAGCCAGGGGACGCGTTATCTGTTCTCTTTAATGAAGAACTGGGCGCCGTTGTTCAGGTGGAAACTCATAAGGCCGAAGCCTTTATACAACGCTTCAAGGATGCAGATATTGCCGTTACCACTGTGGCGACACTGGATCGAGGCGACGCCATAGAAATTATGCAGGATGGCGCGTACCTGTTTAGTTCCAGCCGGGTTGAATTGTTACGCCGCTGGAGCCAGACCAGCTACAAAATCCAGGCTCTCAGGGATAATGAAGACTGCGCCCGACAGGAGTTTGACGGCCTGTTTTTCGACAACCCAGGCTTGAGCACTAGCCTCAGCTATGACATCAATGAGGATGTGGCAGCGCCGTTTATCAATACTGGTGTTCGCCCCGCGATTGCCGTGTTGCGTGAGCAGGGCGTGAATGGCCATGTGGAAATGGCGGCCGCTTTTGACCGTGCCGGTTTCAGTGCAGTGGATGTACACATGAGTGACCTGCTGAGTGGCCGACATCACTTGCAGGACTACAAGGGCCTTGTGGCCTGTGGCGGCTTCTCCTATGGAGATGTGCTGGGAGCGGGTGAGGGCTGGGCTAAAACAATCTTGTTTAACGCTGTCTTGCGCGACCAATTCCAGCAGTTTTTTGAACGACAGGACACTTTTACCTTTGGTGTCTGTAACGGTTGTCAGATGCTGTCCAATCTGAAAACCCTGATTCCCGGCGCAATGCAGTGGCCGCGCTTTGTACGCAACGTCTCAGAGCAGTTTGAAGCCCGGTTTTCACTGGTGAAGGTAAGCCCATCGCCGTCCATTATGCTCGCTGGTATGGAGGGTTCGTATATGCCGATAGCTGTTGCCCATGGTGAAGGCCGCGTTGAATTTGGATTTGATCAGGATGTGGACGCATTTGACGCTTCTGATCGTGTAGCATTGCGTTACCTGGACAATTATCTGGATGTCGCCGAAAGTTACCCAGCTAATCCAAATGGTTCTATTTACGGGATTACCGGCGTCACCAGTGATGATGGTCGGGCGACAATTATGATGCCCCATCCGGAACGAGTGTTCCGGACTGTGACCAACTCCTGGCACCCGGACGACTGGGGTGAGGATGGTGCCTGGATGCGCCTGTTCAGAAATGCCCGAGTGTTTGTTGGTTAATCTGGAATGCTGGTTGCCGCGATCACTGCCTGATAATAAAAAGCCCGGCGATTGCCGGGCTTTTTTGTGCCTGTCGTTTGGTACAGACAGTTCTGAATAGAGTCTTTGTGCACTGACCGCAGCGCGATCAGTAGCTAGACCATATGTAGAAATTTACAGGCTTGAATAGTAGGCGGCCAGATCATCAATATCTGGGTCAGACAATGTCTTGGACATGCTGCTCATCACTGGATCGTTGCGAGTTCCGTCGCGGAAGGCCTTGAGCTGTTTGACCAGGTAACCTGCTTTCTGACCCGCCAGATTAGGCCATGCCTCGTTGCTGCTGATTCCGGCAGCACCATGGCAGGCTGCGCAGGCCATTGCTTTGGTCTTGCCCTCGTCGATGTCGCCAGCCGCCACTGCCTGGCCAGCGGTTGCGCTCAAAGCTGCGAATACCAATGTTCCAATCATTTTTTTCATGCCATTGCTCCAATACAGGAAATAAATTGGGGAAATTATACCCGATACTGCGCTATATCAACATTATCGGCGGTTAAAGATAAACCTTTTGGGTTGACTGTTTTTGAGGTGTGTTTTTCATGTTTAATGTCTCAATCGGTGGGTCGTGAAGAGCACCGCCGTGAAAAGCAATACGGCACCGCCCTGGTGAGCGGCCGCAAGAGGTACCGGCACATGCAGTAACAGTGTAGAGATACCCAGTGAAACCTGGATCACCAGGAAGGCCAGAACCAGCTTCAGGCCTGTTTTAACATCGGTGTGGGTATCTGCCTGACGAAATGTTTTTACTGCGAAAACAGCGATCAGCACGATCAGCAGATAGGCAAAGATACGGTGGTTGAACTGTATGGTGGTTAGGTCTTCAAAGGCGGCAAGCCATACTGGATCTGTGGCATAGAGACCAGGAGGGAAAAAGCTGCCCGCCATCAGCGGGAAGGTCGGGTAGGCATGACCAGCATGTGTGCCCGCGACCAGCCCTCCGGACAGAATCATCAGGAAGACCAGCACGGTCAGTGTACTAGCATAGCGCTGCAAACCCTGGCTGGCCGCCGGTGTGCGACTTGGATAGAACAGTCCCCAGGCAACCCAGAGAATATAGGCATAGATAAACACGGCAGTGCCAAGGTGGGCCGTCAGGCGGTACTGGCTGACTCTGGGGTTATCCACCAATCCGCTTTTTACCATGTACCAGCCCAGCAGCCCCTGTAATCCACCAAGAATGAACATCCCCACCAGTTTTGGTGTCAGTCCTGCCTTAATTCGACCGCTGAAATGGAAAAACAGAAACGGAACGAGGAACAGGATGCCAATGAGCCTGCCCAGTACCCGGTGCAGGTACTCGAACATAAAAATTTCTTTAAATTGAAACAGACTCATTCCCTTGTTTACTTTCTGGTATTCGGGAAATTGTTTGTATTTTTCAAATACTTCCAGCCATGCCTGTTCGCTGAGTGGGGGAATGATACCCATCAGGGGTTTCCATTCCACCATGGAGAGTCCCGAGCGGGTGAGGCGGGTAACACCGCCCAGTAGAATCATGGTTACAATGATGGCGGCACAAATGATCAGCCAGGTGGCGATCTGCCTGTCATAACGAACCTGCATGTTCATATCATCGTCTCTGTTTTCTGTGATCTGCCACCCTGGGGCAGCATTTTTTGGCTCGGGAATCCTACCAAAACCCGTCACCTTTTGCCGGGGAAATTTGGCGCTTATTCATAAAGTCGTTGCCAATCCGTGGAGCACTGGCTTGCCTGTCTACCGCTTATCCGGCAAAGTCTTGTGACTTTAATCAGGAGAAAAGGCCATGCCTGAAGCTACGGTGAATGGTGTATCGATAGCCTATGTAGACAAAGGGCAGGGACAGCCGCTGATCCTGCTGCATGGGCTTGGTGTGAGTCGTAAAGACTGGGGCCCACAAATTGAATTTTTCAGCCAATCAAACAGAGTGATAGCGCCTGATTTCAGGGGGCATGGCGACTCTGACAAACCCGATGGTCCTTACAGCGTGCCAATTCATGCCGCAGATGTGGTGGCATTGATGGATTTTCTGGGTATTGCTTCGGCCCATATCGTCGGCCTCTCCATGGGTGGTATGGTGGCATTTCAGCTGGCTGTTGATGCGCCGGACCGCTTGCTCAGCATGACGATAGTGAATTCCGGCCCAGCATTGCCCAATGACACGTTTGCGGCCAGAAAAATGCTCTGGACACGCTTGGCCGCCATTCACCTGTTGGGCATGGAGGCCTACGGACGCAAGGTGGCGACAACCATGTTTCCCGGAGAGGGGCGGGAAGACCTGATCGATATGTTGGCCAAACAGATCGCCTCAAACCCGAAAAAGGTGTATCTGAAAAACCTGAAAGCGCTGTTCGGCTGGGGCGTGCTGGAACATCTGACGGCGATACAGACGCCAACGCTGATGTTAACCGGTGACAGGGATTACTCCCCGGTGGCCGTTAAAGAAGCTGTGGTCGCTGCGATGCAGGATGCCAGACTGGTGGTGGTTCCAGACTCAGGACACGGTACGCCGATTGAAAAGCCCGATGAAACCAACGCAGCAATTGACGCATTTATCCGTGATGTTTCTCCCATAGGGTAATTTTGCGCTTTAGGTTGCTTTTGGTTGCCGTTCCCTGCTTGAAGATTTCATTTGCCCGGTAGAATTCCAGCATTTTTACATTGACCACGTTGGGTTCAATGTATATTTCCGGCGGTGCTTTATCGAGCTTCTCCCGGATTATGCTTTTTTGCATAATCTGATAGGTGTTAAACACCGCCTCTGAGAGTGATGGCATTTTCTCGGTATCGGAACGTTCTCCGATCACATCGACTGCAATTCTCAGATCGCAGCTGTCGGGTAGCAGGTCAAAGGGTACAGGGTTCACCGCGCCGCCATCAATCAATATCCGCCCACCAACCTTGACCGGTTCAAACAGGCCGGGCAGGGACATACTGGCTCTGATGGCGGGTATTAAAGCTCCCTTGTCCAGCACCACTTGCTGGCGATTCCAGAAATCTGAAGCCACGACCTTGAGCGGAATTTCCAGTTGTGTAAAACGGTTGGCCTGCACAGATTCGAAAAGGTAGGTGATCAGGTTCTCTACACGTATCAGTCCCTTGCCGCGAAATTGTGGGCCGATAAAATCCATCCACTTGAAGATGTGTTTTTTGGTTACGAGATGTTTGATGGACTCGTTATCCTTCAGGCTGAACTCGAGAAAAATATCCTTGATATCCTGGGTCGGCATCCCCGCACAGTACATGGCACCAATCAAAGCGCCGATACTGGTACCGGTGACGTAAGCGGGTCTTAATCCCAATTCCTCAAGAGTTTCCAGAATCAGCAGGTGACTCACACCTTTGGCACCACCGCCACCCAGGGCCAAACCAATTTTTTTCACTGTGATCTCACCAAGTCAGCTAAGTTGTTTTTGATGCGTCCCCGACTAGGGTGGTTGATTCCCATGGAAATTTCCGGTTTATTGCAGCCTGGCCCATGATAACCGGAATTAAAGTGTGGAAGACAAGCGGAAAATACAACTGCACACCAGTTGGCTGGATGTTATGGCCGATGAGTTTGATAAGCCGTATATGGCGACGCTTAGGGACTATCTGGCTCACCAGAGACAACAGGGAAAGGTGATCTATCCAGCGGGTGCAAACTGGTTTGCAGCTTTTAATTTCACCCCTTTTGATGCGGTGAAAGTGGTTGTTTTGGGGCAGGATCCATATCACGGGCCCGGCCAGGCCCATGGGCTTTGTTTTTCCGTGTTGCCAGGTGTCGAGATACCCCCGTCGTTACGCAACATTTATCAGGAACTGCAGACAGACCTGGGTATTGAACCAGCTTCGCATGGTTGCCTGTCCCATTGGGCGGAACAGGGTGTGTTGTTACTTAATGCCACTCTCACCGTTGAGAGGGGTAACGCCGGGGCCCATCAGGGAAAGGGCTGGGAAGAGTTTACCGACCGCGCTATACACGAGCTCAATGATCGCCGAGATGGCCTGGTGTTTTTGTTGTGGGGAAGTTATGCCCAGAAAAAAGGAGCATTTATCGATAGCAGTCGTCATCTCGTGTTGAAGGCGCCGCACCCATCTCCACTCTCGGCTTACCGTGGATTTTTTGGTTGTCGACATTTTTCCAAAACCAATGAATACCTAATGCGACATGGGGTTGACCCTATCGATTGGCGGCTTCCAAAAAATGTTGCATCTGACTCGCTCAGAGCGCCGGTGCAGGCTGAGTAGACTACAGCTCAATAGGCGGTTGTTGGCGCTTGTCCCTTAGCCAGTTAAGCCCTTTCAGTATGGAGGGGTGGCCAACAATACGCCGTTCCAGTTTGAACTTGCCGGGATAGTCCATCAGCAATAGTCCCACAGCAATGGTGAGTAGTCCCTGACCCGGCAAAAAAAGCATGAGAATGCCACCGCATAGCAATGCCAGCCCCAGGACATTTTTTCCGCAAAGCATCAGGAAGCGAATGACAGGATGCCCCTTTTTTAAGTGGGTAGGATGTCTTTGGTGGTGTTGGAAATAGTCAGCGGGAATGAGGGAAACCAACCATGGCAGGGCCAGTAGGCTGACCACAAAGGTGACCAGAGAGACAATACTGAGCCATGTCAACAGGGTCTGGTGTTCATTAAACCACTCAAGCATAGTTGCTCCAATATCAATAAATCACATTA
>SBGI01000156.1 GCA_006227015.1 Gammaproteobacteria bacterium | reverse complement strand
ATCTGCATGTTAAAAACTCGATTGGGACTATCTGAAAGGCGGCTATTGTAATGGAATTACGGCACCATCGTCACAGGGTGCATGCCCCTGATTTCGCTTCTCAGCGCTAATACCGGCGATCTAACATGAGAAATCTGCCAATACACGTGATAACCTTGGTTGCACCCCGTTCATGAACAAAACAATAAGGGGCTGGCCCGGCAAAAATAACAGTGGCGGGCTGTGTCGAAGGGAGAGCAAACTCTCGTCACTGGCACATATTTTTGGGTAGGTGAATGCTGGGCTTTTATTTTCATCTCAAAAAAACCACGAAGCGTATTCTCTACGGCACCCTACTGTTTATGGTTGCCATGACACTTACCGCCAGTCGTGCCCCCACCGCTTTGGAAGAAGTCCGGAACCGTGGCGAGCTCCGCGTGGTTACCCTGATGGGCTCCACCACCTATTTTAAAAACGCCAAGGGCCAGGGCGGGTTTGAGTACTGGCTCAGCAAGGCGTTTGCCAAGCATCTGGGCGTTGATTTGAAGGTTTCTTCCCGGGACTCTGTTGCCGGTGTGCTGGTCAGCATTGGTGGGCCTTTGGGTGACTTTGCTGCTGCCGGTCTGACAGCAACCCCGGAACGTAAAAAACGCTTTCGCTTCAGTTACCCCTACTATGAAGTCTCCCAGAAAGTGATCTATCGCAATGGCAACAAACGACCCCGAAAGGTCGAGGACCTTGTCGACGGCAAACTGTTGGTCATCCCCAAGAGTTCTCACAGTGAACGTCTGCAGGAACTGAAAAAGGATTATCCGGCACTCCGCTGGCAGGAAATGGAAGGACTGGAAATGCTCGATCTGATGTCCCTGGTGGATGCGGGCGAGACAGACTTTGCAGTGGTGGACTCCAATTCCTATCAGGTCGACCGAGGTATTTATCCCCGTGCACGGGCTGCTTTTAACCTTTCAGAACCGCAACCCATCGCCTGGGCTTTCCCCAAACATGGGGACCACACGCTCATCGACGCCGCCAATGCCTTTCTCAAAGACTTTGAGTCATCCGGTGAACTGGCCAAGCTCAAAACCAAAGTGTTAAGCCAAACCAACCAGTTTACCCAGGGCGGATCACAGTTATTTATTTCCCGGGTTAAAACGCGGCTGCCGAAGTACCAAGACCTGTTTCAGGAAGTTGCCAGCAAGTACGGGGTTGACTGGCATCTTCTGGCAGCCATCGCCTATCAGGAATCCCACTGGAATCATAAAGCCACATCTCCCACGGGGGTTCGTGGCCTGATGATGCTAACGCGCCCCACCGCCAAGGAAATGGGTATCAAAAACCGCCTGGATCCCATGCAAAGTATTGATGGCGGTACGCGTTATTTTCTGGAAACCCGATCGCGAATTCCCAGTGATATCACCGAGCCGGATCGCACCTGGCTGGCCCTGGCGGCCTACAACGTCGGCATGGGGCACCTGGAGGATGCCCGGGTACTCACAGATAGAGCGGGTAAAAATCCGGATCTCTGGGAGGATGTAAGGGAATACCTGCCGCTACTTCAGCAAAAGAAATACTACAGCACAGTTAAACACGGTTACGCCCGGGGACACGAGCCGGTTGCCTATGTGAAAAACATTCGCCATTACCAATCAGTTCTTGGCTGGCATGGACTGGAAGAACAGCGCCGCCGGGAGCGTAACCAGAAGCTGGACATCCCCAATGCCAGTGATTGGCACGATGGTTCCATGCTGTCACTGTAACTATGACGAGGACAGATCACGCCCCCGTTTGGCGCGAAAAAAATCGCTGATCATTGCTCCACAGCGATCGGCCATCACACCACCCACTACCTCAAGTCGATGATTGTAGTGACTGCACTCCGGCAATTTTAACTGGCTGACAACGGCACCTGCCCGCGGCTCCACGGCACCATAAACCAGTCGACTGATACGCGCGTGGAGCATTGCACCAATGCACATGGTGCAGGGCTCAATCGTCACATACAGAGTGGTGCCAGGCAGACGGTAATTATCCAGCTTGGCAGCAGCAGCCCTTATCGCATTAATTTCTGCGTGGGCAGTGGGATCACTTAGGCCAATGGGGTGGTTCCACCCCTCACCAATACAGACAGCATCTTTGACAAGTACAGCACCCACGGGTACTTCACCGGCTTCACCGGCTTTTTTGGCAAGTTGCAGGGCTTTCGACATCCACTCCAGATCTGAAGCGGTGTAGTTTTTTATACTCATGGGTTGTGTCGCGCTGTAGGGATCACTTAATACGATCCATTTCCTCACCGTGCTGATCCACAGCATCCTGCATCAATTTGTCGAGATTCTGCACTTTCTCAACTTCCCTCTGATACATCGCCTCCGGTCGCTCATTGTTACCCGGCGAACGCTTGCTCTCGATAAAGACCATGTAGATGACGCCGATCACAGCGGCGGCCAATAGCAGAAATTTCATCGGTTTTTCTCCTATGTATCTGAAGCTGCCAAGACCTAACCAGAAACTCTGGTAACCAGCCCCTGACGGACACAGCAATCATTCCCTTTAGGCAACATTATACGCCAGGCATTAGGAGAACTCGTCAGCCGGCTTCAACAACGTCGGCATCTACATTGATTAATGCTATCTTCGGGGGGCTTGTTCACCGGACGGCATCAGTACTGACCCTGTCATGCCGTTTATGATAATCATTGCATGGCACTAATAAACTGGAAGGACACCTCATCATGTATACAGCCCCGGATGGCAAACCCCGATGTGACTGGTGTAGAACCACTCCCGAATACCTGGACTACCATGACCGGGAATGGGGATTTCCTGTGTCGGATGACCGGCGCCTGTTTGAAAAAATATGCCTGGAGGGATTTCAGGCCGGACTGAGCTGGCGAACCATACTGACCAAACGCGAAAACTTCCGCAGGGCTTTTAAACAGTTTGATATTGACGCGGTGGCACGTTTTCAGAAGAAAGATGTTGATAGGCTCCTGCAAGACCCCGGGATCATTCGCCACCAGGGCAAGATTGAGGCCGCCATCAATAACGCTCAACGAGCACGGGCCTTGATCGATGAAGCAGGCTCACTCGCCGCCTTTTTCTGGCGATATGAACCGGACCCCTCAATGTTGGGGGCACCACAATCGATGACTACATCGCCGGAATCCATTGAGCTGTCAAAAATACTAAAGAAAAAAGGTTGGAAGTTTATCGGGCCAACCACGGTATTTGCTTTCATGCAGGCAATGGGGCTGATCAATGATCATGTTGAAGGCTGTATTACCCGTGAACAGGTTTCAAGGGCGAGGGCACAATTCAGCAAACCCTGAGCAACTTTTCACGACACCTGGACTGAATACCATTTTCGAGTCAGAAAGAGACTCCTCAGACTCCACATAACGATGAAGCCTGGAAAAGCAGGCGCTATTCTGTACTCGGGCGAGCCAAAACATTAGAGTCCTATACTGAGTACTGGTCACTGACCAAGGTCCACCGCCAGGTGTCATGACCCGTCAGATAAAAATAATGAGGATCAGCTATGCAAGCCACGCGCGAACAGCAATTCTGGATGTATAAAACTATGGTGGTCAGCCGCCGGTTTGAGGAGGCTATTGCCACTGCCTACATGGAAGGCAAAACACCGGCTTTTAATATGGCTAATGGACCAGTGCCAGGAGAAATGCACCTGTCCAATGGCCAGGAGCCCTGCGCCGTAGGCGTCTGTGCACATCTGAACGCGGGCGACATCGTCACAGCTACCCACCGCCCCCATCACCAGGCCATCGCCAAAGGCGTGGACCTCAAGCGAATGGCTGCGGAAATTTTCGGCAAGGCCAGTGGGCTCAGCGGTGGTCGCGGTGGCCATATGCACCTGTTCGACAGCGACGTCAACTTTGCCTGTTCCGGCATTATCGCTCAGGGACTTGGGCCTGCGGTGGGTGCTGCGCTGTCGCGGAAAATGCAAAACAAACCCGGGGTGGCCATCGCCTATCTGGGCGAAGGTGCCGTCAATCAGGGCGCTTTTCACGAAAGCCTCAACCTGGCCGCTGTCTGGAAACTGCCGGTGGTATTCGTTGTTGAAGACAATGCCTGGGGAATCTCCGTTGCCAAGAGAAAATCTACCGCCGTTGAGCACAACCACATCAGAGCATCTTCCTACGGCATGCCGGGAGAATATATCCCCGACAATGATCCCCTGGAAATTTTTCGTGTTGCCGGTGAAGCCATAGAACGCGCCAGAGCTGGTGATGGACCGTCGCTGATCGAAATCGAAACCTTCCGTCTCGCAGGGCACTTTATCGGCGACGCCGAAGGCTACCGTCCTAAAGGTGAAAAGGAAGCTCTACAAGCAAAAGATCCCATTGTGCGTTTCAGTCAGCACCTCAGAGATAGTGGCCTGGCTACCCAGGAGGAGATCGCTGACCTCGACAACAAGGCCCAGTCCCAGGTAGACGAAGCCATTGCCTTTGCCAGGAAAAGTGACCCCCCCGCTCCGCAAGACGCCCTCAGTTGCGTCTTTGTGTGATGTAGAACCCGACAAATTCTTAATGAAGAGGAATTGATTGTGAGTGATACCAAAGAGCGGAAACTGACGATAGCCCGTGCGATGGCAGAATCTGTGGCACAGGCCATGCGCAGGGACGAACGCGTGTTCGTCATGGGAGAAGATATAGGGGCACTGGGTGGCGTATACGGAAATACCCGGGGCCTGATTGAGGAGTTCGGGGAAGAACGGGTACGGGATACCCCTATTTCTGAAACAGCCTTTATTGGTGCGGCGGTGGGCGCGGCTCAGGATGGTATGCGTCCTATTGTCGAACTCATGTTTGTGGACTTCTTTGGCGTTTGTTTTGATGCCATCTACAACCTGATGGCAAAAAATATCTATTTCTCAGGGGGGCATTTCAAAGTCCCCATGGTATTGATGACCTCCACCGGCGGCGGTTATTCCGACGGCGGTCAGCACTCCCAGTGTCTCTATGGAACATTTGCACATTTGCCGGGCATGAAAGTGGTCGCGCCCTCCAACGCATACGATGCCAAGGGTTTAATGAATGCAGCCATCCGGGACGACAACCCGGTGGTGTATATGTATCACAAGAGCCTGCAAGGCATGGGCTGGTTGGGCACGGAAAAAGCCGCCACAGTCCATACCCCCGAAGACGATTATGAAGTTGAAATCGGTAAGGCCGCAACAGCACGCGAGGGTACAGACGTGACCATCGTCGGCGTGGGGATGGGCGTACACAACGGCCTCAAGGCCGCCCAACTGCTGCAACAAAAGGGTGTCAGTGCAGAAATCATCGATTTGCGTTCTCTGGTACCCCTGGACAGGGATGCGATCAGGCGATCAGTGGCTAAAACCGGCCGCCTGATCGTCGTCGACGAGGATTACCACAGCTATGGCGTCAGTGGCGAGATCATCGCATCTGTGGTCGAGCATGATATTTCGGCACTCAGGGCCGCCCCGCAAAGGGTGGCCTTCCCGGATGTGCCGATTCCCTATGCTCGTGTCATGGAACAATTCTGTCTGCCGAATGCGGAGAAAATTGTCGCGGCATACGAAAAAATGGCGGGATAACGATACAGAGACAGATAACGGAACATCAAAATAACTCATACAAATTACGGAGTAACTCATGAGTACTGACATCATTGTCCCACTGGATCTTTGGGAAGAAGATCAAGAAGGCGTCATTACCAGTTGGCTGGTATCAAACGGTGCCCGGGTTGAAACCGGGGAGCTGCTGGCAGAGGTCATGGTGGAAAAAATCCAGCACGAAATTGAATCCCCAGCCCCAGGCACATTGCAGATCACCAGGAAAGAAGACGAGGTGGTCAACAAGGGTGATGTGATCGCGACCCTTTCCGATTAAGGTGCAGACTGGCTATTGATATAGGGCAGATTATGGCCGACGGCGGAACAGTTATACCACTGCGTGGCATCAGGGGCATGGTGGCCGACAAAATGGTCAAGAGCCTGCATGAGGCAGCACAGCTTACCCATCACGCTACCTGTGATGCTTCCGGGCTGTTGGCAAAAAAGCAGGCGCTGACAGATGGTGGAAACCAGGTATCAGTAGAAGATGTTTTGATCCACACACTGGTCACGGTTCTAAAACGCCACAACGGGATAAATGGCATCCTCACCGACAGGGAAATACATCTGTCACCGCAGGTTCACCTGAGCATTGCCATTGCCTTGCCGGAAAACCTGCTAGTAGCACCGGCCATTTTCAATGCCGATGAACTGAGTGTTTTAGAGCTATCTGCTGCACGGCATGATCTGGCGACACGGGCCAGAAATAACAAACTGACCGTCAAGGAAATGACAGGCGGTACCTTCACCATCAGCAACCTGGGCCTAACCCGGGTTGAACAGTTTACGCCCATCCTCAACACGCCACAGATCGGCATTCTGGGTGTTGGCTGTATGGTAGAAAAACCTGTTCGAACCGATGATGGACTGGTGTGGAAGTCGTATATGGGCCTGTCACTGACATTTGATCACAGAGCCATTGATGGTGCTCCAGCCGCTCAGTTTCTTTCCGATCTGTGTGAAGCCATCGAAGACTTATCGCCGTGAGTGAACCACGCAATTCACTGGTGAAATATGACACCATTGACGCTGCACTCGATCAGGAACGACTAACGTTTCAGCAGGTGATAGCCGGAAAACTGGAAGACGCCTGCTCCATCTGGTCCACCAGTCAATGTCTGGTGGCGCCCTATGCCTTTGGCCGACACAAGCACTTTGACAAAGCCGCACAAATCTCCAGGGACATGGGATGGCCTGTTTCCGTTCGCCAAACTGGTGGAGGCGTAACCCCGCAAGGGCCGGGAATTATGAATATTTCCCTGGCTCTTGCGAACACATCAGGGAACAAACTCTCGATTGCCGACAGTTACCAACTAATCTGTAACCCCATTATTTCCGAACTGCATTTACTGGACGTCGACGCGCAATGCGCCTCGGTTGAAGGCGCTTTTTGTGATGGTGCCTACAATGTGGTGGCCAATGGCCGCAAACTGGCTGGCACCGCACAGCGGCGCTCTCGCCTCAAGCAGCAGCCTGATCGCCAGGGAATATTTGCCCACGCCCTATTACTGTTCGATGCGGATCTGGAGGCTGCGATCAAGGCAGTGAACCGGCTTTACCTCCTGATGGGAAATGAACAACGCTGCCGTGCTTCTGCCCACTGCAACTTCAGCGGTCTATACACAAACACCGAGCAAAAACCGCCCGCAGAATACCTGGGTCAACGTTTACTAGAAGGCTACGGTGCGGAAATCGAAAAATTGCGCCAACCCAAATCAAGTTGCACATAGTCAGAGGATGTTTGAAATCGGGGGAAATCTTCGAGGCGTCGCTATCCGCTGCGCAGCAAATCTTTCAGCACCCTGGCTGGCAAATTTTGAATCTCAATCAAGGGACCACCAGGCACTTGTTCGACACACTGGGCATTCATAATTCGGGCTGATGTTTAAATCGTGAGATCACCCGACGTAGCATTAAAATCAATGGCGAAGAAATATCAATGACAAATTTTAATTCACAGCTTGCTTATGAGCACATCTCGAAATATTCATTCTTTTGATGCTTAGTCTAATTCTGTTACCCAAACATCCACCACCATATTTGCGCCAGATGGACCATGAAAAGACCCGGAAATGGGCGGCACGGATTCCGGTAATCTCGCCACAGCGACAGTAATATGATCAGCCCCAACAATGTTGCCAATGGTTGGGTCAAAGCCTTTCCAGCCTGCACCAGGAATAAACACCTCCGCCCAGGCGTGGGTAGACCCTGTTTGATCCAGTGAATTAGTGGTGGGACCGGAATAGATGTAGCCGCTGACAAATCGTGCTGCAAAGCCCAATTTCCTTGCTGCAGCCATAAAAAGACAGGCCGAATCGCGACAGGAACCCGAGCACAAGGATAAGGTTTGCTCTGCGCTTTGCACGCCTTCTTCCTCACGTTTTTGGTAGGTTAAGGTCTGATAGATGCGCTGGTTTAGTCTAAGCAATAAGGCGAAGGTTTGAATTTTCTCACCAGGCCGCCAAATATCATCAATCCAGTTTGTTAGCACGCTGGTTTCTGCCGTATAGGGGGAACTCATATAAGGCCCTAACAGCACTTCATCTTCATCGTCATAGCGGAAGGGATAATCGACCGCATAATCGGCAACCAGAAAATCGTGAGGTGTCTGGTCATATTGCCGAATAATGACCTCGCTTTGTATCTTCAAGATTTGTGTGGTGCCGTTGAATCTTGCCGTGGCAACGGAGTTCCCTTCTACATCCCGATGCCAGCGCAGTATAGGAAGTGGAGATATATCCAGCCTTGAACTCTCTATGAGCAGCTCATGCCCCTCTCTTGGCCGCAGCCGCAAGGTATGTGGCTGCAACTGAACCAGCCCGGAAAAATTGTACTGAGTCTCATGAAGAATCTTGTAACGTTTCATTTAACTATCGCCAACTTAACCTCCGGCGACTTCACATTGGCCCCAGAAAGCCATGGTGAATATGGATCAGGCCCTGGGGATATGGATTCCCCCCTTAATAACAATGAAGGTGCTGAATTGAGTGCCTGGTAGTCTTCATGATTGGTAATTACCATCTCAGTACCCCACCAATCTAAAGGCGTTTGCCGGACTGCTTTTAAAGTGACC
>SBGI01000283.1 GCA_006227015.1 Gammaproteobacteria bacterium | reverse complement strand
TTTTCTATACCCCATTGCGCAGCTAGCCTATTCGACCTACCTGTTCCATCCTTTTGTGATTGCGGGCATTTATACGGGGATTTTCCAGGTTGCCCCCGAGCTGCCTGTATTACAGAAAATTGCCATTGCCGTTGTGGGGGGTATTTCTATCAGTTTGCTGGTGGCTTTTATTGTGTTCTTGCTGATAGAACGCCCGTTTATGAATATGCGAAGTAGCAAAAGTGAACGTGCTGAGGCCCCGATGCTAGCTGAAGCGAGCAATTCTTAGCTGTTTCACTGCGCATCCAGCGATTGCCCGGTTACGCCCTGGCTGTCATCACCCATCAAATAGAGGTAGGTCGGCATGATCTCCTGCGGGGTTTTCACTGACGCTGGGTTCTCCGCCGGGTAGGCAGCAGCCCTCATGCGGGTGCGTGTTGCGCCTGGATTTATACAGTTGACACGGATATTGCTGGTGCCGTCCAACTCATTGGCTAGTACCTGGCAGAGGCCCTCTGTGGCAAATTTGGAGACTGCATAGGCGCCCCAGAAAGGTTTGCCCACGCGTCCCACCCCGGAGCTGGTGAAGATAATGGAGGCGTGATCCGCCTTTTCCAGCAGGGGCAGTAACGATTTGGTCATCAGAAACTGGGCAGTGACATTGACCTGCATGACCTTCTGCCAGCTCTCAAGTTTGTAATTGGCGATAGGTGTGCGTTGACCCAACTCGCCCGCGTTGTGCAGCAGGCCATCCAGTTTGCCGAAGCTTTCCTCAAGACGGTCGTGCATGTCCTGATAATCTTTTTCAACTGCACCATTCAGACAGATGGGGTAGATACCCGGTTGGGGCCCGCCTGCAGCTTCTATTTCGTCATAAACCGCTTCCAGTTTGGGCACTGTGCGGCCGACCAGAATCACGGTGGCTCCGTGGGCTGCAAAGGTCTTGGCGGCTACAGCGCCAATGCCGTCGCCGGCTCCGGTAACGGCGATGACCTTGTTTTCGAGTAACTTGTCAGGTGCCTGATAGCATTTTGGGTCCATGGGTTTTCCTTTAAAAAATCAGGTTGGCCAGCTGAGTGGCACATGCCACCGTGTGGTTGGCTCCCCAGTCGTCGGGGTCCTCATCTTCACTGAGGTAGCCGTAGGCCGCGGCAATGGTTGCGGTGCCGGCCCGGAGACCAGCTTCAATGTCACGCAGGTGGTCGCCGATAAAGACGGCATGCTGCGGCGCAATATTGATTTGCTGTAGTGCCAGCAACACAGATTCCGGATCGGGCTTGGTGCGTTGGACATGGTCGGGACAGATGACGGTAGCGGGTGGTGGCCACAGTGGCAACTGTTCGAGAATGGCCAGGGTGTAGCGCTCTGGTTTGTTGGTGACAATGCCCCAGGGTATGTCGTGTTGCGCCAGTTGTGACAGCAGTTCCGGGATGCCGGGAAAGGGTCGGGTGCGGTCCGCGAGGTTGTCAAAATACAGGGTCAGCAATTCCTGGCGTATTGGTTCGAAATCCGGATGCTCAGGCTCCAGCTGAAAGACTTTGTTGATGATTCCGGCTGAGCCATGGGTCACCAGGCGGCGTATGTTCGCTTCATCGAGAAGGGGCATTCCCTTGCTGTGCAGCAGTTGATTGGTGCAGGTGAGAAAGTCTGGTGCCGTGTCCAGCAGAGTACCGTCCAGATCGAACAGTACAGCGCGGTATTTTGGCGCGGGTGCGAGTGGCTCAAACATCAGGCAGGTTTGCGAGCGTAAACCATGTAGTTGACGTCTACATCGCGCGCATCAAGACGGTAACGACGTGAAAAAGGGTTATAAACCAGCCCTGTCATATCCTGCAGTTCCAACCCGCAGTCGCGTATCCAGATACCCAGCTCCGAAGGGCGAATGAATTTGCTGTATTCATGGGTACCCTTGGGCAACATTCTCAGCAGGTATTCCGCGCCGACAACGGCGAACAGGTATGACTTCGGATTGCGGTTGATGGTGGAAAAATACAGGTGACCGCCAGGTTTGACCAGGCGGGAGCAGGCTTCGATGACGGAAAGCGGGTCCGGCACATGCTCCAGCATTTCCAGGCAGGTGACAACATCAAAGGTTTCGGGTTGCTGTTCTGCCATTTCTTCTGCGGTACAGCGCTGGTAATTGACGGCAATGCCGCTTTCCAGGCCGTGTAACTGGGCGACTGCCAAGGGGGCTTCGCCCATATCAATGCCGGTTACTTCAGCGCCCCGGTGGGCCATGGCCTCGGCGAGAATGCCGCCACCACAGCCGACATCGAGCAATTTGCATTCCGCAACCGGGGAGCGTTCATCAATCCAGTTGGCACGCAGCGGGTTGATGTCATGCAGGGGTTTGAATTCGCTTTCCCGATCCCACCAGCGGCTAGCCAAAGCTTCAAATTTGGCAATTTCAGCGCGGTCTATATTGGGTGCGGGCATCGGGCGTTTCCTGGTTGTTTGGGAGCTGTACTGGTTACGCATCAACCAGTTTGCGGCGCCACAGCTTGGCCTTGGTCAGGACTTCCATTTCATTGATGGTCAGCAATTGTCGGTCTGCCATCAGGGCTGTGCCGTTGACCCATACATGGCTGACTCGACTGCCTGACTGCGTGTAGACCAGTTGAGAGGCCGGATTATACAGCGGTTCGGTTTCAATTGTCCCCAGTGCGACTGCCGCCAGATCCGCCGCCTTGCCGGGTTCTATACTGCCAATATGGTCTGCCCAGCCAAGAGCGCGGGCGCCATTGATCGTGGCCAGGCGCAACGCTTGGTGAGCATCGACCACGGTAGGGTCTCCCGCTACCGCTTTGGCAACCAGCGTCGCGGTATTAAGTTCGCCAAACATGTCCAGATCATTATTGCTGGCCGCGCCGTCTGTGCCTACCGCGACATTGATACCCCGGTCCAGTAATTTTGCCACGGGGCAGAGACCGCTGGCCAATTTCAGGTTGGATTGCGGGCAGTGAATTACCTGAGCGTTAAATGCTTCAATAGTTTCTATATCGGCGTCGTCCAGTGTGGTCATGTGCACGCACTGGGTAAGCGGGGAGAAAAATTCCAGCTCTTTCAGGCGCTGGATAGGTCTTACACCGTATTCTTTGATACTGGTGGCGACTTCCTCTGCCGTTTCATGCAGGTGAATTTGGACCGAGGCTTCTAGCTCCTCCGAGTAGGTGGCAATTTTGCGCAGCGGGTCATCGCTAACGGTGTAGGGTGCATGAGGGCCAAATGCAATTCTGATCAGTTCCCGCCCCTTGTAGTCATCTCTGAGTTGCAAGCCTTTGTGAATATACTCGTCGGGCCCACGGCCCCAGGGCGAGGGAAAATCAAAAACCGGAAAGGCGATTTGACTGCGTATGCCAGCTTGCATCGCCGCCTTGGCAGAGCTCTCCGGGAAGAAATACATATCGGAAAAACAGCTGGTGCCACTGCGAATCATCTCTGCAATGGCCAGTTCTGTGCCGTCCTGGACGAACTCTTCGTTCACCCAACGCATTTCTGCTGGCCAGATGTGCTCTTCGAGCCAGGTTTTGAGTGGATAGTCATCTGCGAAGCCGCGCAGTAATGTCATAGCGGCATGGCCGTGGGCATTGATCAACCCCGGAATTAGCACGTGATTGCCCAGCTCAACCTCTTCCCGGGGGAGGTATTTGCTTTTGGCTTCCCTGGTTGGAAGCACGGCCACGATCACCCCTTCTTGGATGGCGATACTGCAATTTTCAAATATCTGGTCTTCGGGGATCACCGGGATAATCCAGCGAGCTGAAATCAGCAAATCCACGGGTTGGGTGATCATCGCTCGGTCATCCTGTAACGGCTTCGGGGCAGGGCAGTATAACCGCAGAAAAAAGATCATTAAACAAAGGCATACAGGGGAGTCGAGGGTATGTTTTATGGTATGATCTCGCGCTTGTTTTGGCGCTATTTCGCGCCTTGGCATAAAACAAGCATAAAGGGGATTGAGCACCAGTATGGGTGAATTAGCCAGAGAAGTCCTGCCCGTCAATATTGAAGACGAATTGCGTCAGTCATACCTCGATTACGCCATGAGTGTGATCGTCGGTAGAGCGCTGCCCGATGTTCGCGATGGCCTCAAGCCGGTGCATCGTCGGGTGCTGTTTGCCATGAGCGTGCTCAACAACGACTGGAACAAACCCTACAAGAAGTCGGCACGGGTCGTGGGCGATGTAATCGGTAAATATCACCCCCATGGTGACTCCGCCGTCTACGACACCATCGTGCGGATGGCGCAGCCTTTTTCACTACGCTATATGCTGGTGGATGGTCAGGGTAACTTTGGTTCCATTGACGGCGACTCGGCCGCTGCCATGCGATACACCGAAATACGTATGGCGAAGATTTCCCACTCCCTGTTGGCGGACCTGGACAAGGAAACCGTTGACTTTGTGGAAAACTATGACGGCACTGAACTGATCCCCGAGGTGTTGCCAACCCGGGTGCCCAACCTGCTGGTAAACGGCTCCTCCGGTATTGCGGTAGGTATGGCGACTAATATTCCGCCGCACAACCTGAAGGAAGTGGTGAACGGTTGTCTGGCGCTGATCGATAACCCGGACATTTCCATTGATGAGTTGATGGAACATATTCCCGGCCCGGACTTCCCCACTGCCGCCATCATCAATGGCAAGGCAGGTATTCTGCAGGCCTATCGTACTGGCCGGGGGCGTATTTATGTGCGCGCTCGTGCAGAAGTCGAGACAAATGAGAAGACGGGCCGCGAAACCATCATCATCAGCGAGATTCCCTATCAGCTGAACAAGGCACGGCTCATCGAACGTATCGCCGAGCTGGTCAAAGAGAAGAAGCTTGAAGGCATTTCCGAACTTCGCGATGAGTCGGACAAGGATGGATTGCGGGTCGTAATTGAAATCAAGCGCGGTGATGTAGGCGAGGTGGTGCTGAACAACCTCTATGCCCAGACCCAGCTGCAAAACGTATTTGGCATCAATATGGTGGCGCTGGTCGATGATCAACCGCGCACCCTGAACCTCAAGGAAATGCTTGTGGCGTTTGTTCGCCACCGCAGAGAGGTGGTGACGCGCCGTACAGTTTATCTGCTGCGCAAAGCCCGGGAGCGAGGCCACATTCTTGAAGGCCTGGCCGTGGCCATTGCCAATATTGACCCGGTGATCGAGCTGATTAAATCGTCCCCGACCCCGGCGGAAGCAAAAGAGCGTCTGATTGCCGAAGGCTGGCCCGCAGCTGCAGTAAGTCAGTTTCTGGAACGTGCCGGTAGCGATGCCTGTCGACCGGAAGAGCTGGAGGCTCAGTATGGCATGCGCGATGGCAAGTATTATCTGTCCCCGGCTCAGGCTCAGGCAATTCTGGAGTTGCGCCTGCACCGCCTTACCGGTATGGAGCACGACAAACTGCTCACCGAGTACCAGGAAAAGCTGGAAGAAATTGCCGAATACCTGACCATTCTGGGCTCTCACAGCCGTCTGATGGAGGTGATTCGCGAGGAACTGAATGAAGTCACTGAAGAGTTCGGGGACGACCGCCGCACAGAAATTGTCGAGTCCCAGCACGATCTCACCATCGAGGACCTGATTACCGAAGAAGACCGCGTGGTGACTATTTCTCACGGCGGTTATGCCAAGACTCAACCCCTCAGCGACTACCAGGCACAGCGCCGCGGTGGCATGGGTAAATCAGCCACCGCTGTGAAAGATGAAGATTTTGTCGAGCACTTGTTGATAGCCAACACCCACACCACGGTACTGTGTTTTACCAGTGCCGGTAAGGTTTACTGGCTCAAGGTTTATCAAATCCCCCTGGCAGGCCGCAATTCCCGCGGCCGTCCGATGGTGAATTTATTACCGCTGGATGACGATGAACGCATTACGTCCATCCTGCCCGTGGAGGAGTACAGTGCAGACCGTTACGTGATCATGGCGACGGCCAACGGTACGGTGAAGAAGACCTCCCTCGATCAGTTTTCACGTCCCCGCAGTGTCGGTTTGCGTGCTGTCGACCTGGTGGAGGGTGACCATCTGGTGGGTACAGCCATCACCGATGGCAGTTGTGATGTGATGCTGTTCAGCAGCGAGGGCAAGGCCGTGCGCTTTGCAGAGGCAGATGTGCGTGCCATGGGTCGTGTGTCCAAGGGTGTACGCGGTATGCGCCTGCCAGATGGGCACCAAGTATTGTCAATGGTGATCCCCCAGGAGAATGGTTATGTGCTGACTGTCTCTGAAAAAGGTTATGGCAAGCGTACGGCACTGACGGAATTCCCCACCAAGGGTCGTGGTGGTAAGGGCATGATTGCCATTCAGGCCAGTGAACGCAATGGCCCGCTGGTGGGTGCTGTCCAGTTGTTTGACGGCGACGAAATTATGCTGATTTCCGATCAGGGAACCATGGTTCGCACCCGCAGTGAAGAGATATCTGTGCTCGGCCGCAATACCCAGGGTGTGAGAACCATTCGCCTCAAGGAGAGCGAATCGCTGGTTGGCCTGGCGCGGATTGAAGAGCAGGAACAGCCTTTTGATGAAGATACGACGGAGTAACGGGCAACAGCATGGCAGATGATAAAAAACTGACCGGGTTGCGCGATCAGATAGACAGCATTGATGATCAGATACTTGCTTTAATCAGCGAGCGGGCCAAATGTGCCCAGCAGGTGGCTGAAGTCAAACAGTCCGCAGGCGATGCCGTTTTTTATCGACCTGAACGGGAAGCCCAGGTATTACGCCATATCATGGCAAAAAATCAGGGCCCGCTGGATAACGAGGAAATGGCGAGGCTGTTTCGCGAGATCATGTCGGCCTGTCTGGCCCTGGAACAGCCCGTTAAAGTCGCTTTTCTTGGGCCTGAAGGCACCTTTACCCAGGAAGCAGCCCTCAAGCATTTTGGCCATTCGGCGGTGACCGTGCCCCTGGGTGCAATTGACGAAGTATTTCGTGAAGTGGCTGCCGGGGCAGTCAACTACGGTGTGGTGCCGGTAGAAAATTCTACCGAGGGAATGATCAATCACACTCTGGATACTTTTCTGGATTCCACTCTGAATATTTGTGGCGAAGTGGAATTGCGCATTCACCACCATCTGTTGGTGGGCCCGAATACCCACAGTGATCACATTACCCGTATTTATTCCCACTCCCAGTCGTTGGCCCAGTGCCGGCAATGGTTGGATGGCCACTATCCGAAAGCGGAGCGTATCGCTGTCAGTAGTAATGCAGAGGCGGCCAAACGCATCAAGGGGGAGTGGAACAGTGCTGCCATCGCTGGTGATATGGCGGCAGAACTGTACGGCTTGACCAAGCTGAATGAAAAAATCGAGGACCGACCGGATAATTCTACCCGCTTCCTTATTATTGGTAGGGATAGCATTCCACCCAGTGGTGACGACAAGACCTCGATTATCGTCGCGGTGCGCAATGAGCCGGGTGCCCTGCACAATTTGCTGGAGCCCTTTCATCGCAATGGCGTTGATTTGACACGGGTGGAAACTCGTCCGTCGCGAACCGGCAAGTGGACCTATGTGTTTTTTATCGATTTTCTAGGGCACAGGGATGCCCCCAATGTGTCGGCAGTGCTTGCAGAAGTGGGCAGTATTGTCGCCGACCTTCGAGTGCTTGGCTCCTATCCGAAAGCCGTGTTGTAACAACAATCAAGAACAATACCTATGAGCGTGGATTTAAAAAGTCTGGCTTTGCCCGGCGTACAGCATTTGCAACCCTATCAGGGGGGCAAGCCCGTGGAGGAGCTGGAACGTGAACTGGGTATCTCCGGTGTCATAAAGCTGGCCAGCAACGAGAACCCTCTTGGACTCTGTAAGTCGGCTCGTGAGGCCATCGAGAAGGTATTGAAAGATGGCGCCCGTTATCCGGATGGCAACGGCTACTACCTGAAAAATACACTGGCCAAGCAACTGGGTGTTGGTGCCAACCAGTTAACTCTGGGTAACGGCTCCAATGACGTGCTGGAACTGTTGGCTCGCGGCTTTCTGGGGCAGCAGAATAATGCCGTGGTCTCCGAACATGCCTTTGTGGTCTATCAACTGGTGATCACTGCCCAGAATGCCCGTGCTGTGATTGTCCCTGCTCAGCAATGGGGGCATGACCTCGTCGCCATGGCCGATGCCGTTGACGACAATACTCGCCTGTTGTTTATTGCCAATCCGAATAACCCCACGGGAACCTGGGCACCATTAAGTTCGGTCGATGCATTGCTGAGATCTGTGCCGCCGCATGTTCTGGTGGTACTGGATGAAGCCTATTTTGAATATGTGGACGAAGCCGGATATGGTTCGGCCCTTGAGCTCATTGGGCAATACCCCAACCTGGTGGTGACTCGCACCTTTTCCAAAGCCTACGGGTTGGCTGCTCTGCGAGTGGGTTATGCTGTTTCTCATCCCGATGTGGCGGATATTCTCAATCGTCTGCGTCAGCCATTCAATGTCAACGGCCTGGCCCTGGCTGCGGCGCAAGCGGTGTTGGCGGATGAAGAGTACCTGCAAAACAGCATTGAGATGAACCGGCAAGGGTATCGGCAACTGACTCAGGGCTTTGAAAAACTCGGCCTCGATTATATTCCTTCGGCAGGCAATTTTGTGGCTGTACAGGTGCCGGGCGATGCCTCCGAGTTATACCGGTCTTTATTGCAAAAGGGCATTATCGTACGTCCCATTGCGCTGTATGGCATGCCCAATCACCTGCGGGTCTCCATAGGGCTGCCCGAGGAAAACGAACGCTTTTTAAATACCCTGTCACAGTTGCTATCAGATGGAGGCTCGGTCTGATGACTGTCGGAATTCAACGCCTGTTG
>SBGI01000106.1 GCA_006227015.1 Gammaproteobacteria bacterium | reverse complement strand
GTACTTGTCGCTGTCAAACGCGTTGTGGACTACAACGTCAAGGTACGGCCAAAAGCCGATGGCGCCGGTGTTGACCTCAACAACGTCAAAATGTCCATTAATCCTTTCTGTGAGATTGCTGTGGAAGAAGCGGTCAGGCTGAAAGAGAAAGGGGTTGTGACTGAAATCGTCGCCGTCTCCATAGGACCCCAACAAGCCCAGGAACAGTTGCGCACGGCTCTGGCATTGGGTGCGGATCGCGCCATTCTCATTCAGACAGAGACAGACCTTGAGCCTTTGGCTGTCGCCAAGTGTCTGAAAGTGGTTTGTGAACAGGAGACCCCGGATCTGGTGTTAATGGGTAAGCAGTCCATTGATGGTGATAACAACCAGACCGGACAGATGCTTGGCGCTCTCACCGGTTATCCGCAGGGAACCTTTGCTTCAGAGCTCACCCTTAATGCTGGCAAGGCCGAGGTGACTCGTGAAATTGACGGGGGCTTGCAGACTTTGTCACTGACGTTGCCCGCGATTGTCACCACGGACCTGAGACTCAACGAGCCCCGTTATGCCTCTCTGCCCAATATTATGAAAGCCAAGAAGAAACCATTGGATACCACCACGCCGGAAGCCCTGGGTGTGGATACCGCTCCCCGGGTGACACTGCTGAAGGTGGAAGCCCCAGCTCAGCGCGCAGCGGGAATCAAGGTGGCCAGTGTGGATGAACTGCTCGATAAACTGAAAAATGAAGCGAAGGTGATCTGATGGGTATTCTGATTATTGCCGAACACGATAACAGCCAACTGAAACCGTCGACCCTGAACACCCTGAGTGCCGCACAGGCCATTGGTGGTGATATTGATATTCTGGTTGCTGGTAACGGTTGTGATGGGGTGGCGGAGCAGGCGTCTAAATTGGGCGGCGTTCGTAAGGTGTTGCTCGCAAGTAATGCAGCCTACGAGCATCAGTTGGCCGAAAATGTCGCGCCTTTGGTGGCCGAACTGGGTGTTGATTATGGCCATGTGCTAGCACCGGCATCGACGACGGGTAAAAACCTTGTGCCGCGGGTTGCAGCATTGCTGGACGTGCAGAGTATTTCCGATATCAGTGCGGTGGAAAGTCCCGACACCTTCAAACGTCCGATCTATGCAGGTAATGTGATTGCCACGGTACAAAGCAGCGACAGTATCAAGGTAATGACCGTTCGCTCCACGGCGTTTGACGCGGCTGCAGCGGAGGGCGGTAGTGCTCCTGTTGAGACGGTAGGTAGTGCACACGATGCCGCCAACTCCAGTCTTGTCAGTGAAGAACTGGCCGTTTCAGAGCGTCCTGAACTCACTTCGGCCCGGGTGGTGATTTCCGGTGGTCGCGGTATGGGTAGTAGCGAAGGTTTCCACGCGCTAGAACAACTGGCTGACAAGTTGGGTGCTGCCGTTGGTGCATCGCGCGCGGCAGTGGATGCGGGCTTTGTTCCCAATGATATGCAAGTTGGGCAAACCGGTAAGATCGTAGCCCCGGACCTGTATATTGCCGTGGGTATCTCTGGTGCAATACAACACCTTGCCGGGATGAAAGACAGTAAGGTGATTGTTGCTATCAACAAAGATGAAGAAGCTCCAATTTTTCAGGTGGCTGATTATGGTTTGGTGGCGGATTTGTTCGAGGCACTACCTGAGCTGAACAGTAAACTCTGAAATTAACCTGTAAAAAACCGGCCGTTTGGCCGGTTTTTTTGTCTGTGATCCAGAGTGGCATTACCGGTAGTTGCGATTGCGCTCGTCATTTTCCATCCTTCGATGGTATTCCTTGCGCTGCTCCGGGCTCATATTGCGCCATTTTTCCCGGATTTCCTCCCGGCGCTCGGGGGGCAGGTTGCGAAACTTTTCTCTTGCCCGCTCAATACGTTCCTGCTCTTCAGGGGGCAGCGATTTAAAAGCCTTGCGGCGCTCACGGATTTTTTCCTGCTCTTCCGGTGATAGGGCATCAAAACGCCGTTTGCGATCTTTGTCTTTCCAGCTTTTGTCCTTCCACTTTTTATCCTTGCGATATTCCCCGTTATCAGCGACAACAATATGGGAAAACCGGCCTTTCTCCCAAAGGCGATGGGATGTGTCGGATTTTAACTTGAATCCAGCCCGTTCCTGCCAGGCATCCCTGGCGGAAGATTTGCTGGCCAGCAAGGGGGAAGAAAAGAGCATTGTTAGCATCAGCAGGGCAATGCTGCTGGTGCGAAAAGCTGCTTTTTTGCCGTTAGACGGTTTCATACATTAACCCTGTAAATTGCTATCTTCCCGGGCCAGCCAATAGTAAAAGTCCATATCTTCATAAAGGTCCATGGACTCACTGAGTAAGGCTTCTTCCTGGATACCGTTGGTGTTGACGCTCTCCCTCAGGTCGGGAGTCACGACCAGAACCACTGCAAGGATTGATGCCAGAGCCATACCTGTGGCTGGCACGAAGAAACGGGGCACCCGTTGCTTGTCTCTGGCACCAAGTGCTGCGGCTCTTGCAGTGGCGAGATTCTGGATGGACTGGTCGTCGATATCCCGCTCTGAACGACGCAGAACCTGCTGCATTTGTCTTTCAAAGTCATTCATACCAATGATCTCCCAGTAGTTCTCTCAGGCGATGTATTGCCCTGGAGTAGTGTGTCTTGACACTGCCTTCACTGCATTTCATGGCCAGTGCCGTTTCTGCTGTATCCATCCCCTCCCAACAACGCAGCATAAAGGCCTGCTTCTGTCTTTCGGGTAATGATGTCAGGGCTTCCTGTAATTGTGCAATTTGTCGATCTTTCTCGTGCTGGTGGTGTGGTGCCTGGTGATCGGGGCCAGGCACCGAGTCAAGCGGGTCTCCATCCTGTTCCGAACCGTCTTCCTGGTTGCGGAATCGGGCTAACCAGCCCCTGAAACGCCCCTGGATAGTCCTTTTCCTCTGCAGGTCAGTGACCTTGTTTTGCAGAATGCGGTAGAACAGGGGACGCCATTGTTCTTCTGTCCTGTCAGCATAGCTGACCACCAGTTGCGTCATGGCTTCCTGAACCACATCCATCGCATCGTCCCTGTCTCCCAGCGACATCATGGCCATGGCGTAGGCCCTGCGCTCAATGGACAACAGGAAAGTTTCCAGAGGTTCTCGAGTCAGAACAGTACTCCCTTCACTGTTGGTTTTAAGATTGCTACAGGGATTCTGCAACAGCGGTGCCCTCCATTCAATTAATGGTGGCCGCGGAGTATTTCCGTAAGCAGTATAGTCCCGCCGATGATGGCCAGGTATTCACCGGTGCGGCTGTCGTAGTAATGGTGGTGGTTATGACGCGCCCGTGAACCGGGGTGGTAACCACAGCGATAATGCTTGTAATGATGTTTTACGTCGTGACGATACCGGTCGCTGTAGGTGAAGCGGTGATAATGGCGATCATCATCATAACGGCGTTTGTCATAATGCTTGTCTCTGCGATAGCTATTGTGACGGTCGTTACGATAATCGCGGTGTTCATAGCGGTGGTGATCAGAGGAAAACTGTTTACCTCTGTCATAATCCCTGGCCAGTGAAGGTGTTGCCACCAGGGCTAGGGATGTTGTCAAAAGGCCAATAATAGCGAGCTTCTTCATGGGTATTCCCTCAATCTCGTTGGTAACCATAAAAACGTATCAGGCCACCATTGGTTGACAGAGACGGGGAAATTAATTGTCTGTGGTTAACCAGATTGGACAATGGTCGGAGGGTTTTTCCATGTCGCGGATGTCGTAATCGATGCCGGTTTCGGTGACGTGACTCAAGAGGGGTGCGGATACCAGCAGCAGGTCGATGCGCAAACCGCGTTTCACGGTCTGCTCAAAGCCACGGCTGCGGTAGTCAAACCAGCTGTAGCTGGGGGGATGGTTGCCTGGGTGGAAGTGGTCAAAGCTGTCCTGTAAACCCCAGTTCTTGAGTCGTTCCAGCCATTCCCGCTCTTCCGGCAGGAAACAGCATTTGCCGGTTCGCAACCAGCGCTTCCGGTTGTTGTCACCAATGCCGATGTCTGTGTCCAGTGGCGCAACATTCATATCGCCCATGACAACTATCTGTTCTTCGGGTTGGTGATGCTGTCTGAGGTGTTCGTATAGATCTGCATAGAACTGGCGCTTGGCAGGAAATTTAAGCGGATGGTCGCGGCTTTCTCCTTGGGGAAAATAGCCGTTATAAACATGTAGAGGTTTTCCCCGGTATTCGAAGCAACCATAGATCAGGCGCCTCTGGCTGTCCTCGCCATCATGGGGAAAGCCTGTCATTGAGCGTTGCAGGGGGGTGCGGTAGAGCAATGCGACGCCGTAATGACCTTTCTGGCCGTGAAAGATGGCTTCATAGCCCAGTGCGCGAATATCGTCGAGGGGAAAGAGGTCGTCCGCCACCTTGGTTTCCTGGAGGCCGATAATATCCGGCTGATGACGCTCGGTTAATGCCTGTAATTGATGCAGTCGTGAGCGCAGGCCATTGACATTGAAGGAGACGATTTTCACAGCATTCTTCTACAGAGCAGCCTGTCAGGGCTGAATGACCAGCAGTGATCTCGGAGCCAGAAGACCCAGGTAGTCCGCCAATATATTGCCCGTTTCATAGAGCAACGGATCGCGTTCTGAGAGGTCGCGGGTATCATCGCCCTCTGGACTGCGGGATTCCCGCCATTCCTCAATGGTAGCAAAGGGTTCAAACCCTTTTGACTGGCGGCGCTGATTTTCAATAGCCAGCAGGGTGCTATCATATTGGGCCATTTCATCCCGGCGCACAGCCTCATTCAAAGAAATGGTATTTTCCTTGCGCCGCTCTCTCAGCAGCGACAGCTCCTGGTTCAGGTAGACCAGATCAGGGTCTTTGGACTGGCGATAGACATGGCGCTCCTTGAGCGTTTCCAGCGGGATGTCAGTAAAACTGTATCGACGATGGGGCACGCCGTTGATCTGATCCCAGGGGAGGGCATGCTCATCGGCACTTTCCCCAACTTTCTCTTTGTCGAAATAGGAGGGCAGTTCCACGTCGGGCACAACGCCAAGGTGTTGAGTACTGTTGCCGGATACACGATAAAACTTGGATTCGGTGAGCTTGAGCTGTCCCTGACGTACCGGTAGCTGAACCTGTACTGTGCCTTTGCCGAAGCTTTGTCCGCCGATGATCAAACCCCGCTGGTAATCCTGAATTGCGCCAGCAAAAATTTCCGATGCCGAGGCGCTGAGGCGGTTAATCAACACCACCAGGGGGCCACGGTAGTAAGCGTCGGCATGTGAGCGATGGTTGCGGGAAATCATCTGGTTGGAATAGCGCACTTGTACGATTGGGCCCGGATCGATAAAGAGGTCGGTCAGGGTAGTGGCTTCCTGCAGAAAGCCGCCGCCGTTATTGCGCAAGTCCAGAATAATGCCATCGACTTTCTGCTGCTCCAGTTCGTGTAGCAGGCGCATCACATCCCGCGTGGTGCTTTTAAAATTAGGGTCGCGATTGTAGTAGGCCTCAATGTCCAAGTAGAAAGTGGGAACAGTGATGACCCCCAGTTTGTAGTGGCCGACATCGTTGTTGATTTCGATGACTTCAGAGTTCGCGGCCTGTTCCTCAAGCTGAATTTTGTCCCTGACGATGGCTATTTCGCGGTTACTGCCGGCGGATTCTCCAGTGGCGGGGATGATTTCAAGGCGTACTGTGCTGTCTTTCGGGCCGCGTATCAGGTCGACCACATCATCGAGACGCCAACCGATTACATCGGTAATGTCTTCCTTTTCCTGGCCGACGCCGACAATGATATCTCCGGCCTGCAGGATGCCCTGCTTGTCAGCGGGGCCGCCCGGTACAACCCGTACCACCTTGGTATTTTCATCTTCGAGCTGCAGAACCGCACCAATACCGGTCAGGGATAGGGACATGGCAATGCGGAAATTCTCCATGGAGCGCGGCGACATATAGGTTGTGTGTGGGTCATACAGCGTAGCCAGCGAGTTCATAAACACCTGAAAGGTGTCTTCGTTATCACGCTGTGACAGCTGTTTACTCAGGTTGGAATAGCGCTTGATCAGTAGATCCCGGGCAGCCTGGGGTTCCTTGTCGCTCAATATGAGTCTCAGGTAGGCCTCTTTGAGGCGTTTGCGCCAGAGCTCGTCAGCGTCCGCCATGGTCAGTGGCCAGGGCAGGTCGTCGAGGTCGACAGATAACTGTTCGTCGCGCTCAAGGTCAAATTGATAGTCACTTTTGAGCAGGTCGATATTGGCTTGCAGGCGATCTATGGCGCGTTTGATATAACGATTAAAGATGGCAAAACCGGCAGTCAGATCGCCGCGTTTGAGCATGTCATCCAGTTCTGTCTCCCAGCGCCGGAATTCATCGATATCGCTCTGTAGTAAATAGCTTTTTGCCGGGTCGAGACTGTCGATATATTCGTGTAAAAACTGCTTTGATAATTCGTCGTCCAGGGCCTGCTTGCGATAGTGCTTGTTGACCAGTTCATCGACGATTTCGATGGCTGTTTCCGGCTGTTCAGTGTCAAATTGTACCTCGGCGGTTGCCAATAAGGCGAAGACAGACAGGGACAGGCAGATAATGATGTGTGGGATATTAAACATCAGGTAGGACAACTTCTCGTCATTCATGTGGAAAACGCAGTGTAGCAAAAATCTCTCCCGTTAGACCTCAGAAGGGCTGAAATGTTTTGCACTGTGCCACATTCCAGGTCGATGCCCTGCTTGCAGCCGGAGATTCACAATGGAATGATGGCATTCGGAATCGGAGTCGCGCTATGACAGACATTGAGCAGAGACCGGCAGCCCTGGTCACTGGAGCCGCCACAAGGCTGGGGTTAGTCTTTGCCCGTGCTTTGGCAATGCAGGGTTATGATATAGCCCTGCATTACCATTGCTCAATTTCACAGGCTGAATCAGCTATTGCCGAGATAAAGTCACTCGGGGCAGCCTGTGAAGGCTTTCCATGTGACCTGGCGGGCGATGGCGTCAATTTGCTAATTGATCAGGTGATAGAGCGTTTTCCCTCTCTACAGCTATTGATCAACAGTGCTTCCGCCTATGCTGCAGGCAGGATATCCGAGACCACACCGGCACTGCTGAAAGAGCAGTTCGATGTCAATTTCTTTGCCCCCTTTTTGCTCTCTAGTCGCTTTGCCAACGCTGTTCAGAGTGGCTCGATTATCAATATCATCGACAACAAAATTGCCTTTCAACAAAACAATTACGCAGCCTATCTGTTGTCAAAGAAAGCCTTGGCAGATTTGACCACACTGGCCGCGGTGGAGTTTGCGCCAGATATCCGTGTAAATGGTATAGCGCCAGGTGTGGTGCTACCGGGGTCTAATCGCACAGAAGACTATATTGCCTGGCGCGTTCAGGGCATTCCCGCTGGGCGTCAGGGTGATACGTCAGAGTTGGTCGGTGCCATGAACTACCTGTTGCACAATGAGTTTGTTACAGGACAGGTACTTTATGTGGACGGTGGTGAAAGCATTAACCAGCGGGGTCTCAATGCTGAAGACTATGTGCCGGGAGCCGAATCGTGACAGACGTTCTGGATACCCTGCACCAGGCCATCATTTCCGGGGGGTCGAATATTGAGCCCCATCAGCACCTGCGTCAGGCTGAAGAGATTCTGGCAAAGGAGACGCTACTGGTGGCAAGCTCGGATATTATTGAGACCGCGCCGGTGGGATTTCAGTATCAACCGGATTTCCTCAATACGGCTTACCTGGTGGAAACGCCTCTGGACCGGGAGAGTTTCAACCGTTATCTAAAGTCAGTGGAAGACCGTCTGGGGCGGGTGAGGGGAGCGATTAAATCCGGGCCACGGACTATTGATTTGGACCTGGTCGCCTGGGATGGTGAGCTCCTGACCAGTGACTATTTTCACTATGAATACGTTTCCGTGCCCGTCAATCAGATCGTTGCTGCCACTGGCGTACAGCTGCATTCACCAAACGATCTCTCCTCGTAAAGAGGTATTCACAAGCCGGATGTCCACAATCCGATTCAGCGAGTGAAATTTTCTGACTTTTGCTTATAATGGCCGACCCATCTGGTTAACAACTTGTCTTGGAGATCTATTGTGAAAGCACCTGTACGTGTTGCCGTTACCGGCGCCGCTGGCCAAATCAGCTATTCCCTGTTGTTCCGCATTGCCGCGGGTCAAATGCTCGGCGAAGATCAGCCGGTTATCCTGCAACTGCTGGAAATCACTCCCGCTCTTGGTGCACTGGAAGGTGTGGCAATGGAACTGGATGATTGTGCATTCCCGCTGTTGGCGGGCATCGTTCAAACTGATGACCCCAATGTGGCGTTTAAAGATGCCGATTACGCTCTGTTGGTAGGTGCACGTCCACGTGGTCCGGGTATGGAGCGTAAAGACCTGCTGGAAGCGAATGCTGCTATCTTCTCAGTTCAGGGTAAAGCTATTAATGACAACGCTTCACGCGACATCAAAGTTCTGGTTGTCGGCAACCCCGCCAACACCAACGCCCTGATCGCCCAGCGTAATGCGCCGGACATCAACCCCCGCCAGTTCACCGCCATGACCCGTTTGGACCACAACCGTGCCATGACGCAACTGGCCCAGAAAACTGGTACTACCATCAATGATGTCAAGAAAATGACCATCTGGGGTAACCACTCCTCCACTCAGTACCCCGATCTGCATCACTGCACAGTTGAAGGCAAAACTGCAATCGATCTGGTTGATCAGGACTGGTACGAAGGCACCTATATTCCTGAAGTGCAACAGCGCGGTGCAGCCATTATTAAAGCACGCGGCGCGTCTTCTGCGGCTTCAGCTGCCAATGCTGCCATTGATCATATGCGTAGCTGGGCGCTGGGTTCTGACGAAGGTGACTGGGTCAGCATGGGTATCTACAGCGATGGCAGTTACGGTATCGCAGAAGGCCTGATTTACTCCTTCCCCTGCGTTTGTAAAAACGGTGATTGGG
>SBGI01000317.1 GCA_006227015.1 Gammaproteobacteria bacterium | reverse complement strand
GAGTTCCATCAGCTGTTTCCCCGCCTGATTGAGTTTTCGGTAAAGCAACGTCTAGAATCGAACCAACTTTGACAAGGAAATTCACTATGCCCTCTTCCAGACAAGTCTTTCTGCTGATGTTTGTCGCTTGCCTGTCGCTGATACTCGTTGCCCTGTATATGCAGCATGTTATGGAACTGACGCCCTGCTATCTGTGCATTACCCAGCGGGTTTTTGTAATGCTCACCGGGGGTATTGCACTGCTGGCGTTTCTGCACAACCGGGGGCTGCGGATCTACGGTGCGCTGACGGCGCTGAGTGCCCTGAGTGGCAGCTTCTTTTCCGGCAAACAACTATGGTTGCAGAGCCTGCCCGAGGACCAGGTACCTGCCTGTGGCCCACCCGCTGAGTACCTGTTCGATGTTTTCAGTTTTAACCAGGCAGTGGGTATGCTGCTGCGCGGTGATGGCAACTGCGCCGAAGTGCAGTGGACTTTTCTCGGACTCAGTATTCCCGGCTGGACATTGATCTGTTTCCTTGGTTTGGCCGCACTGGGTATCTGGCAGGTTGTTCGCAAGCCGTGAACATGTTGCGAGGCCTTGCCACGCTGGTTTGCTTTCAGGGCATCGGCGAGGCCATCGTCTACCTGAGCGATATGCCCATACCCGGACCGGTAATTGGCATGGTGCTGCTGTTTGCAACACTGCAATTCACGGGCACAGAGACCCCAGAATGGCTGGGTGAAACGGGACATTTCATGATCCGCTGGCTATCGCTGATGTTTCTACCCGCCTGTACCGGGCTGTTTTTTTTACCGGACATCACGACCGATCAATGGCTACCAATCATTGGCGCCATGTTTCTGGGCACGCTTTTAACCATGGCTGCAGCAGGCTACCTCATGCACCGACTGATGCCTGATCCTGACGGTGACAGCCAATGACCTCCGTGCTCACTACATTGGCCCTGTTTGCACTGACTGGTGCAGCATTTTTCATAGCGTTTACCCTGTACCGCGCCTCTCATGCCCGCCCAGCCATACAGGCACTGCTCCACCCCCTGGTGGTCGGCCCCCTACTGGTGACGGGTGTACTGTTATTGACCGGGGTCAGCTATTCACACTATCGACAGGCCAACAGCCCGTTCTTTTATTTGCTCGGCACCGCGACAGTGGCGCTGGCAATACCCCTGCATCAACAATTCCACCATATTCGTCGCCTGGCACGCCCCCTGCTGTCCACGCTGCTGTTCGGAGCCAGCTTTGCTGTCGTCAGTGCACTGGGCATTGCCTGGCTGCTCGGAGGCAACACAGAAACACTGGTGTCACTGGCACCCAAATCAGTGACCACCCCCATCGCTCTGGGCATTGCTGAAAAGGTGGGTGGGCTACCCGGTTTGACGGCCGGAGTCGTCGTCTTTACCGGCGTGATCGGCGCCATTCTAGGCCCACTCCTGTTCAGCAAACTCGGTATCCGCGATGACCGCGTGATCGGCTTTGTCACCGGCATCTGTGCCCACGGAGTCGGCACCACTCGTGCCTTCGAAATCAGTTCCCGTTGTGGCGCATTTTCCAGCCTCGGACTGGGTATGACCGGAGCTCTCACCGCTTTGATACTCCCCTGGCTTATCCTCTGGTGGGTTTAGCGCCAAAACAAAAAGAAGGCCTCTTTTCCGGGCGCTTGCCAGCCACCGCCTGTTTCCCTATGCTTGGTCGACCAATAACAACAAAAGCAGCAGTTTATGCTTGAAGATTGTAAGTCCGCACAAGAACGTTGGGGTGGTGTCAGCCACCTGATAGACCAATGGTTACAGGAGCGCCAGGATATGCTGGTGCGCTTCTGCAGTCTCGGCGACATCCGCACTTTTAACAGTGACGACCTCACACACCGCCACAAGGTAAAAGCATTTTGCGAAATTCTCGTCGACTATACCTCGGCCGGTCATTTCGAAATCTACGACCAACTGGTGCGTGAAGGTAAGGACTTCGAAGACGGCGATGCCCTGAGTGCAGCCAACAACCTGTTGAAAACCATTGATGCCACCACAGAGCTCATTCTTGACTTCAATGACAAATACCTCGAAACCGATGACCTGACTACGCTGAGCGTGGACCTGTCTTCACTGGGTGAATCATTGAGTGCCCGGATGGAAGCGGAAGATATTATGATTGAGGTTCTGCATACGTCACACCAGGACAAGCTGCCCCAGTAGGCACTCTCAAAAATAGCCACTCCGAAAAATTGACAATAAAAAAGGCCCTGGGGGCCTTTTTTATTTCTTACCTGCCAAGCTACCTATTCTGCGATAACTTCTATCAGCTCAACTTCAAAAATCAGCGTGGCATTGGGTCCTACCAGGCCTGAGGTACCGCTTGGCCCGTAAGCCAGGTCAGCCGGAATATACAACTCCCAAACAGCGCCCTCCTGCATTTTCTGCAGAGCTTCTGTCCAGCCGGGAATTACCTGATCGAGACGAAACTCGACGCTGCCGCCATGATTTTCCGAGGCATCAAACTCGGTACCATCAATCAGCCGGCCGCGGTATTTGACCTCAACCGTACTGGCGGCGGCGGGCATGGCACCGGCGCCCACCTGCAACACTTTGTATTGCAGCCCGGTTTCCGTTGTCACCACACCGTCCTTACCTGAATTCTCCTCCAGAAAAGCTTTGCCCTCAGCGGCATTGTTTTCCGCTGCCAGGCGCATAGCTTCCTGTCGCTCTGCGGTGACCTGCTCCTGCTTGGCCTGCTGCTGTTCCTGGAAGGCCTGAACCACAGCCGTCAGCTCCTCCTGGCTCAAGCGGGGATCTCGGCCTGCAACTGCGTCATCAAAACCTGCCAGAAAAGCTTCGCGATCCAGTTCAATCTCGGGCTGTGCTGAAAGCCGGCCACCGGTGTCCATGCCGATCAGATAACTCAGCTTCTGGGCCTGATTACCCAATGCTACATTTGTATCCGCCTGCCCAGATTCGGCGTCGTCCTTGCAGGCCGTCAGCGTCAGTGACGCCGTCAACGCCAGCAACAACAGTTTCATCTTCATAATTCATCCTTTATCAATCTCTTCGTCAGCCTGCATCTTACAGCAATTCATGCGGGGGAACGTGGCAGAGTTAACGGCCACAGTAATGGCGAATGTTGTCCGGGTAACGGCGCCCCTGACAACGACAGAAAAAGATCAAGGTTGGCCTCCTGCAGTTCGGATACTCCCTGGTCAGAGGTCGTACCGACGGAGCGAGGTTCTGCCAGCCACCATTCAGCGAGCATATCCTGCACCACCCGCTCTGAACTCAGCTCCAGATTTGCTACTTCGTGACGTATCTGGTCAGTTGCATTCGCACACTCTTTGAGAAAGCGTCGCAACTGACGCAGACGTTGCACGACCTGTATATCCCACTCGGCAATTAAACTTTGTGCTTTGCAGATCTGCGAGGTATCCAGCTTTTCCCCTCTGGCCCCGGTCCAGCAGCAAAAAAGGAGCAGGTTAATATTAATACCCCGGGTATCCTGCAGATTGTGGCATGCCTGTGCCACCTCCCTGCGACCATAATGCGCCAGGGAATATGTCCAGAAAGGATTGTCCGGTATGTGCGATTTCACCATCAGGCCATCGCCAGCACGGCATCCACTAGTTTATTGATGCCGAGGGCGGCTTCACTGATATTTTCCGCCAGCATATAGGCGGGGGTGGTTACCAGCTTGTTGGCTTCATCAATACAGACCTCATCCACCCCACAATTTTTGTGGATGGCGCCGGTCATTTCGATAGCCCCGGCAACCCCCGGATCACTGCCAATGGTGCACGTGGCTCCTTCAGCAAACAGCACACCGGTCATGGCGGGTGCTATACACATCAGGCCCACCGGCTTGTTTGCCTCACGCATGTTCTGAATAAACGCGACCAGGGATGGAGTCACTGTCAGACCGGCGCCGTTCAAGGCAAAATTCGAGAGGTTTTTTGCCGCCCCGAAGCCGCCAGGAAGAATGACGGCATCAAATTCGGCGGCATCGGCTTCTGACAGGTCCTGTATGTTTCCTCTCGCCAGACGGGCTGCTTCTGTGAGCACATTGCGTTCCTCACCCGCCATGACCTCGCCAGTCGCATGGTTGATGACATGAAGCTGCTGTATATCGGGCGCAAAACATTGAACCTCAGCGCCAGCCTGGTCCAGGCGAAGCAAGGTAATCACCGTTTCGTAGATTTCCGACCCGTCGTAGACACCGCAACCAGAAAGAACCACTGCAACACGTTTAGCCATAAGAACCCTCCCAAATTTGCCCTGGTACTGAATAAAAATAGTCTATGGTTAGAGTAGAACCCCGATTATATGGAGCGGCCGCCTAAAATCCTACGGTTCTCCGGGAGCAGAAATTCTTGTCCAATTGCCTGTCCTACCTTGTCGTACTCAATCCCAACGCAGCTGATCAGCCAGCCCTCAAACGGGCGGCCGCCCTGGTCGTTGAGAGCGGTGCCAGTCTCATCGCCTTCGCCCGCTGTTATCTCAGCACAGAGGAAATGGTGCACTTCAACTCGCGTCAGGATGCCAAGCACGAAGCACGTCTTGGACTTGAGCAACGCCTCAGACAACAGGTGGAAAAACTCGGGCTGGCAGCAGCGGTTGATTACGAAGTTGTATGGAACGAGGACTTGATCACAGCCGCCTGCCAAAGGGCACAACAGTCTGATATCTGCATGATGTTCCTGGACCAGATTTTCCAGGATAATCTGCCCCGCTGGCTGGAAGCCTGTCCCTGCCCTCTTTACCTGGTCGCCAACGAGCCCCCTGATCGAGACTCACCTATATTGGCGGCCATCGATCCCCGGCAGGATGATGACCAACACGAAGGACTAAATCACAACGTGCTGGCTGCTGCCAGCAATCTGGCAGATGACATGCATCGTGAGCTGAGGGTTGTCTGCGCGCTGGATGAGCAGGAGTCAATCGCCACCCACCTCGGGTTTGAGTATCTGTCAGATTTGACGGCCGAAAAATCGTCGATTGCCCAGCATTTTGCCATTGATCCGTCACGCGTACATTTGCAAATCGGGCGGCCCTGTACTGTGATCTATCAACGCGCCCAGCAACTGAAAGCAGCCGTTCTGGTGATGGGCAAAAGTCATGATACAAGCCTCTACAGCACCCTGATGGGGTGTAAGGCAGAGCGCCTTATGGAACACTACAAAGGTGATTTACTGGTGGCGACCTAGTCCCCGTCAGATTCCTTGCGATAAAGTAGGTCCCAGACTCCATGGCCAAGGCGGGCGCCTCGTTTTTCAAATTTTGTCACCGGCCGATAAGTCGGGCGTGGGGAATATTGGCCAAGCCCGGCCTCATTCACAAACCCGCTGACAGCTTCCATCACTTCCAGCATATGCTCGGCGTAGGGTTCCCAATCTGTAGCCAGGTGCAGTACGCCCCCCGGCTTGATATGTGTTCGCAGCTTGGCGACAAAGTCAGCCTGTATCAGCCGGCGCTTGTTGTGCTTTTTCTTGTGCCAGGGATCGGGAAAATAAATCTGAACCCGGTCAAAACTTTCGACGGGAATACAGTCGTCCATCACGTCTATGGCATCTGCGAGGTACACCCGTAAATTACTCAGCTCGGTCTTCCCGGCATTATTGATGAGGCGACCCACCCCCGGCGGGTGGACTTCAATACCCACGAAGTCCTTATCTGTTTCCTGCTGCAACATTTGTAGCAGCGAGTCACCCATGCCAAATCCGATTTCCAGCACCCGGGGAGCCACACGATCAAACACCTGATCAAGATTGACCGGGCCATCCTTGAGGCTTAACCCATAAACGGGCCAGTACTTCTCAAAGGCAGCTCGCTGACTATCGGTCATGCGGCCCGCCCGCACCACGTAGCTACGAATGGATTTTTTCTTGTACTCCGGTTTGATGTCCAACACTAGATTCCTTTCTCGCATCGTGCGACCCATTGCACCAAGGCAAAGGAAAGAACAAGCCAACCCGCCAGCAACAGCACGCCACCAACCGGGGTCACCATTCCCAGCGCCCTGATGCCGGTCAACACCAGCACATACAGGCTACCCGAGAAAACCACTGTGCCCAGTAAAAACAGTCGAGCCGCCCACTTCATCAGCGGCAGCGGCTCTCCCGCTGAAGCAACCACGATAGCCAGCAGAGCAAACACATGAAACATCTGGTATTGCAGCGCCGTGTGCCAGACATCCAGCAAAGCCGGGTCAATGCTACCGCGCAGGCCGTGGGCACCAAAGGCGCCCAAGGCCACAGCCATAAAACCCGACAGTCCGGTAAAAATCGCGATTGCTTTCATGGTGATCCTTGGCTATTCATTAAAAAAGCCGCGGTAACCGCGGCTTTTTTGCGAGGCATCGATTCCTGAAATCAGGCTTCCATCATCGCCCGCACTTTCTTCATGGCATTCTGTTCCAGTTGGCGAATTCGCTCGGCAGAAACACCATAGCGGTCAGCCAGATCGTGAAGGGTCGCCTTGTTATCTGCCAGCCAACGGCTGTTAATAATGTCGCGGCTACGATCATCCAGCTCTTCCAGCGCTTCGCTCATTCGCAGGCAGTTATCCTGCTCGCTATCGGCACGCTCCAATTGCAGTGCCGGGTCGGCGGACTTGTCTTCCAGATAAAGTGCCGGCGCCTGATAACTGCTGTCGTCATCGCTGTCTTCCGGCGCATCAAAGGCGGCATCACGGGCCGATAACCTTTGCTCCATTTCATAAACCTGGGCAACTTCCACACCCAGATCCTCTGCGATGGCGTTGGCCTCATCCTGGGTCAGCCAGGCAAGTTTCTTCTTGGCCGTACGGAGGTTGAAGAACAGTTTGCGCTGGGCTTTGGTGGTGGCCACTTTAACGATACGCCAGTTGCGCAGCACGTATTCGTGAATTTCAGCCTTGATCCAGTGCACGGCAAAGGACACCAGCCGCACACCTTTTTCCGGGTTGAAACGTTTAACGGCCTTCATCAGGCCCACATTACCTTCCTGGATCAGGTCGCCCAAGGGCAGACCATAACCGTTGTAGGAACGGGCAATATGAACCACAAAACGCAGGTGTGACATCACCAGTCGACGTGCTGCATCAAGGTCTTCGCGATAGTAGAGATCTTCTGCCAGAGAGCGCTCTTCATCGGCAGACAACACGGCAATGGCATTCACTCCCTGCATGTACGCAGAGAGATTGGCACCGGGTGCCATCCATTCAACTGTCTGTAACGCTTTCTTCATAACGGCCTCAACATATAAGGGTGCGATAGTTTACCAGCTTGTAGTTAGATTTTCATACCCGTAAAAAGTTGCGATAAGCACCTGATTAAGATCAATAAAACCTATTTTGGTTCAATGTACGCGAGATGCCTGGCAACCGCCAGCCATGCACCCAGCAGCCCCAGTAGTACACCGGACAACAGCAGCGCCAGCAGACCACTGAAGCCCAGCCCTGTCAGGTAAAATGAGGTCTGATAGAGTGTTGCCAGTCTGTCCACCGGGCCGTCAATCCAGACCAGCGCCAGTAGGACCAGCAACCACGCGAGCAGACCACCCAACTGCCCATACCAGATGCCGGTGTAAAGAAACGGTCGGCGCACGTAACTGTCCGTGCCTCCCACCAGCTTTACCACCACAATTTCATCACGCCGGCCTTCAATGGCCAGACGGATGGTATTACCGATAATCAACAAGACACCCAGAGACAACACTAGGCCCAATGACAGCACCAGCCGCTGGCCAATTTCCAGAATGCCCTGCAAACGCTGCATCCATTTCATATCCAGCCGCACATCATCCACCGCCGCAAGCTCAGCCATCCGTGCAACCAGTGCTTCACTGCGGCTCAGGTCACCGCGAAAAAGAGGTTGTGGCTGAACCAGCAGCACCGCCGGCAGCGGGTTTTCATCCAGTAGTTCCAGGACGCTGCCAAAGCCTGAGAGTGCCTGAAACTCCTCCAGCGCCTGCTCGCTTGAGATATATGTGACGCTCTGAATATCACCATCATCGCGCAATAACTTCTGCAAGCCCGCCACCTCATCCGCCGATGCGGTTTTCTTCAGAAACACCGTCATCTGCGCGGTACCGTCAACGCGCCCTGCTAGCTGCTGGAGGTTCGCCACACCCACATAAAGTGCTGCGGGCAAGCCCAGTGCTATGGCAACTACCAGTGAGGTCATCAGTGTCTGGACCGGCTCCGCCAACAATCGCCGCCCGGTACTCAGGAATAACCCCCGATGGTGATCGACATAGCTTTTCAGTTTATCTGTCCAGCGGGCAATGCCATCGCTGGCCCCACGGCGAACATCACCCCGGGACTCACGCGACGGGTTTTTGCCCGGCGAGGGCTTCTGGCGCAACAGGCGGTTACCGGGGGACATCTGCGATTGCCTCGTCACTCACCAGTTTGCCCTGCTGCAGGTGCAGCTGACGTCGATTCATACGGGTGATCAGATCCACATCATGGGTGGCCACCAGCACCGTCACGCCCAGCTCACCAAACTGCCGGAACAGCGTCATGATTTCGGCCGACAGCTCAGGGTCAAGGTTTCCCGTCGGCTCATCTGCCAGCAGTATGCGAGGCTTGTGTACTACCGCACGGGCGATACCTACCCGCTGCTGCTCACCGCCAGACAAGGCAATGGGGTTATGTTTTTCCTTGTTCAGCAATCCGACCTTGTCCAATGCCGCACGCACCCGCCGACCGACTTCCCGGGGCTGGTAACCGGATACCTGTAGGGGTAAAGCGACATTCTCAAAGACATTGCGATCAAACAGCAGCTGGTGGTTCTGAAATACCACACCTACGCGGCGGCGATAATAGGGAATCTGGCTACGATGGAGCCTGCCAAGGTTTTTACCATTAATCAGCAGCTGACCCTGGGTTGGCCTTTCCATCAACATAATCAACTTCAGCAGGGTACTTTTGCCAGCTCCCGAGTGGCCGGTAAGAAACGCCATTTCGCCGGCATCCAGGTGCAAACTGAGACCACTGAGCGCTTCCTGGCCTGTGGGGTAACGCTTGCTGACCTTGTCAAAGTGGATCA
>SBGI01000222.1 GCA_006227015.1 Gammaproteobacteria bacterium | reverse complement strand
CCTGCCGGCGATAAGCTGTTGCAGACACTGTCTTCTGCAGGCCTGTTTCTGCCTTCTGCCTGTGGTGGTGGTGGTAGCTGTGCCCAGTGCAAATGTATTGTGACTGACGGCGGCGGTGCCATGCTGCCGACGGAAGAGGCACACTTTACGCGCCGTGAAGCCAATGAAGGCTGGCGTCTGTCCTGCCAGACCCCGGTCAAACAGGACATGAAGGTAGAAGTGCCGGAAGAAGTCTTCGGAGTTAAGCAGTGGGAGTGCACGGTAGATAGCAATCCCAATGTGGCCACCTTTATCAAGGAGCTGACCCTGCGTCTTCCTGAAGGGGAAAACGTTGACTTCCGCGCAGGCGGTTACGTTCAGTTGGAATGTCCTCCCCACCATGTCAAATACAGCGATTTTGACATTGAGGAAGAATACCGTGGGGATTGGGAGCGGTTTGGTTTCTTCAATCTTGAGTCCATTGTGGATGAGGCAACCATTCGCGCCTATTCCATGGCCAATTACCCGGAAGAAAAAGGTGTTGTGAAGTTCAATATCCGCTGTGCAACACCACCACCCGGCTCTCAGGGGATTCCCCCTGGCATCATGTCTTCCTGGGTGTTCAACTTGAAACCAGGTGACAAAGTCAAAGTTTATGGTCCATTTGGTGAGTTCTTTGCCAAGGACACCGACAATGAAATGGTGTTCATTGGTGGTGGTGCCGGTATGGCGCCAATGCGCTCTCATATCTTTGATCAGCTGCGTCGCATCAAGACCGATCGGAAAATTTCATTCTGGTACGGTGCACGTTCTCTGCGTGAATGTTTCTACTCAGAAGAATATGACGAGCTGCAGGCAGAAAACGAGAACTTTGAGTGGCACCTGGCCCTGTCTGATCCTCAACCGGAAGATAACTGGGAAGGTCTCACGGGCTTTATTCACCAGGTGTTGTTTGAGAGATACCTGAAGGACCATCCGGCCCCGGAAGATTGTGAGTATTACATGTGCGGGCCGCCGATGATGAACGCCGCCGTAATCAAGATGTTGGTCGACCTGGGTGTCGAGCGCGATAACATCTTTCTCGATGACTTCGGTGGTTAATGATTGTCTCTGTTATAACAAGAACAACAACAAAAACGGGGCCTGGGGCCTCGTTTTTGTTTGGCCTGTTCATTTCTCTGGTACTGCCAGGCTGTTCCGACGCCCCCGAGCAGTTGGTCTTCAGTGGCCTGACAATGGGAACCACTTATCAGGTCAAGGTGGTGCCGGGAGATGTGTCTGTACCCAGTAAACTCGGTGAGACCATTCAGGCGACCCTGGAACAGCTCGACAGCACCTTTAGCACATACCAGCCGGATTCTGAACTGATGTCCCTGAACAGGGCTCCCATCGATGAGTTGGTTTCAGTGTCAGAGCCAATGTGGCGTGTGCTGCTTATTTCCGAGCAGGTGTTCCGGTTGACTGGTGGCGCCTTTGATCCAACCGTCGGGCCGCTGGTTAATCTGTGGGGATTTGGTCCAGACCTATCCCAGGACAGGGTGCCGGAACGGTCAAAAATACAAAAGCAGGTCAATCGGATTGGCTTGAATAAGTTGGCCCTGGATCCTCAGGTGCCAAGTGTTCGCCGTACCGCCGATATTCAGTTGGATTTGTCAGCGGTTGCCAAAGGTTATGCTGTGGATGTGGTGGCGGAGCTTCTTGACTCATTAGAGTTGGGCAATTATCTGGTGGAGGTGGGTGGCGAGCTACGCACCAACGGTCTGAAATTGAATGGCAAGCCCTGGCGTATTGCCATAGAAAGCCCCACACTGGAACGCAGGGAAGTGCAGCAGGCGCTGTCATTGGGTAGCGCTGGGATTGCGACTTCCGGGGATTATCGCAACTATTTTGAAAGAGGCGGGAAGCGATACTCCCATACTATCGATCCCCGAACAGGTTTTCCGATTAGCCATCAGCTGGCATCGGTTACGGTGATTGCTGAAAATACGGCCTACGCCGATGCCCTGGCGACCGGACTGATGGTGATGGGTCACAGCGAGGCGCTGGCGTTGGCAGAAAAGAATGACCTTGCCGTTTATATGCTGGTCAAAGAAGGCGCCGAGTTCAGGGCTTATTACTCGTCGGCGTTTGCCCCTTATTTGTCAGGAGACTAGATGTGCTTGAAGTTGTACTTGCCTTTGTAGTGTTGCTACTGATTATCTGCGGCATGGCCATCGGCGTTATTCTGGGTAAAAAGCCGCTCAAGGGTTCCTGTGGCGGTGTAGGCGCAGCATTGGGCGAGAAGGATTACGTCTGTGAGATTTGCGGTGATGATCCGGAAAAATGTGTCGAGACGGATACCGCTGTTGATAATCGGGCGAAGACTGAGCTTGGTTATGATGCTTCTCGTTGAGGTGCTAGATTTTCAGAACATCGACAAAAAGTGTTAATTGCTGACCCGGCTTAAGCAGGTGCTTGGTATTGAGGTTATTCCATTCCAGGATGTCATTGATACTGAGGTCAAACTCTCTGGCAATTCGGTAAAAAGAGTCTCCCCGGCGAACTTTGTAACGCACTTTTTTCTGTTTTGCAGATATCTCACTGCCATCAGTGTAGAGGCTTAATACCTGATTGAGCCTCAATGGTTCACGAATATTCAAGTTATTCCACTTGGCAAGTTGTTTCACGCTGACGTTGTTAGCTCTGGCAATTTTCCACAGACTGTCGCCCTGCTTAACCCGGTAATTACGGGAATATCCCGCCAGAGGGCTGTCGACACCAGAGCCAGGTATTTTCAGTCGTTGACCTATCCTTAACAGGTCACTCTGAAGTCGGTTCTGTTTGCGCAACTGATTAACTGTGACGCGGTTTTTTTTGGCAATCCCGGACAGGGTATCACCGGCTTTTACAATGTGCTGTTTAATGGGTGCCCATTGTTCACGGGGAGTATTATTCAGGGCAACCTTAAAGCTCTGAGTGTGATCAGTGGGCAACAGGATACGGTGAGGTCCTTCGGGGTGAGTAACCAGTCGGCTGTATCCGGCATTTAGCTGTTGCAGTTGTTTCTTGTTTAAACTGGCCAACTCTGCGGCTTTTGACAAATCCAGCTGGTCGGGTACATCAACAATATCGAAATAGGGTGCATTATCGATATGGGGCAGGGCAATTTGGTGTGCTTCGGGAGCTGAGACCACCCGGGAGACAGCCAGTAGTTGCGGGACGTAAGCGCTCGTTTCCCGAGGAAGTTTCAGGGACCAGAAGTCTGTTGGCTTGCCGGCCTTGCGGTTTCTTTTCATGGCGCGTCTGACATTGCCTTCGCCACAGTTATAAGCGGCCAGAGCCAGTAGCCAGTCCTGATCGAAATAATTGTAAAGATATTGTAGATACTGAATGGCGGCTTCTGTGGCGGCGACAGGATCCCGTCGGCCGTCATACCACCAGTCCCGGCGCAGACCGAACCTGGTGCCCGTATCAGGTATAAATTGCCACAGGCCTGAGGCGTGGCTGTTTGAGTAGGCAAACGGGTCGTAGGCGCTCTCTACTACGGGCAGCAGGGCCAGTTCGAGGGGCATCCCGTTGTTTTCAAGCTGCTCGACGATGTAATAGAGGTACATCTCGGCGCGGCCCATAACCCGATCTATATAAGTCTGGTTACTTGAGTACCAGGCGACCTGTTTGGCAATGCCGGGATGCTCGAAATATTCCTGTAATACCATCCCTTTGCGAATGCGCTGCCAGATATCCTTATCGGCCTCAATGCTCCGTTGGGCGTCTGGAGAGGTAAAAATGACAGGCGTTTTTAAAGGCTTTTGCTGGAAACTGTGGCTGATGATGGGTTGTGAATCGACTGTATGCTTTCTGGCGGGGACTGGCTGATTGTTTTGGGCTTGCTCTACAGCTTGCTGGGCGCAGCCAGCGAGAAGCGACAATAAGAGTACGATGGTCGTTCGAATATATCCGGGCATGAAATTTTCTGTTTAGCCAGCATGTTGGCCAAGGATTCTAACGGTGCCATGCCATGCCTGCAATCTTTGAGATCAAGTAGTAGTAGTTGATGTGAGCAGTGTCTCGGTTATTGACCTGTACAGGTGAGCTGAAGCCCTTTGTTTAAAATGGATATCTCTACTTTTTAAAAAGTATCTTTCCACTGGCGTATTACCCTGAATATTTCGTCTACCTCGGAAATGGAATGCCCTTCGCGGGCTTCTGCGGCCTGCTTCACGGTATCCTGATCGGGTCTCATGAATGGGTTGGTGGCCATTTCCTCCGCCAGGGTTGATGGCACGGTTGCCTGATTGGAGCGACGTAAACGCTCTACTTGTTCTGCCCTGTGAGCTAAAGCTGAGTTGTCCGGCTCAACGGCCTGTGCAAAACGCAGGTTTGCCTGTGTGTATTCGTGGGCACAGTAAATACGGGTCGAAGGGGGTAACTCTCTTAATTTTTTCAGGGATTGCCACATTTGTTTCGGGCTTCCCTCAAACAATCTGCCACAGCCCCCGGCAAACAGGGTGTCACCACAAAAAACCAGGGGTTCGTCCGGGACAAAAAAGGCAATGTGGTCAAGGGTGTGCCCGGGAACAGTGATCACCTCAAAAGTGGTGTCTTCGATGATCAGATGGTCATGGTCAGAAACCGGGTGCGTCACTTCAGTAATACTGCCCGGGCCGTAGACAGGAATCTGACGATCTCGCTGTAAGTCGCGGATGCCGCCTATATGGTCTGGATGATGATGGGTGACCAGAACACCTTCCAGTGTCAGGTGATGCGCGCTTAGGGCGGCTTCAACCGGTGCGGCATCCCCGGGGTCCACAACATAGGCACGAGTACTCCCTGGTTGGTGAAACAGCCAGAAATAGTTGTCGGAAAAGGCGGCAATACGCTCAATGTTTAATGACATGGATTGATCCGGTAGTTTTCAGGGAGCATATTACCCATAATAAACAACAGGGTCGAAAAGGTTAATCCGGGTTCTTTAATGGGGTTGCAGGAGTGGTTCAAGGGGGCAGTTGATTTTTTGGATCTTCGTCATGCGGTATTGCCGCTTGCCGATTCCCAACAGGCTCTGGATAGCTGGTTCCATACGCGTCAGGGTGAGTTGTTGTTACAGAGAGAACAGCAGGCTCTCGAGCAACTGATGCCGACCGCTGAAGCCCACCGAATGCTTTATCTCGGCGCGGGCGCCTGTCGATTATTGGGCGGAGACTATCATCACTTACACAGCTTCTGTCTAAGTGCCTCGCCCTACGGTACCGGCAATGCTGGCGCCATTGCCGATTTTGATGCGTTACCGCTACCCTCCGAGACAATCGATACGGTGTTATTGCACCATGCTCTGGAGTTTTCCCAGTACCCCCACGAGGTGTTGAGTGAGGTCGCTAGAGTCCTGACCCCGGGCGGCCAGGTTGTGGTTGTCGTGTTAAATCCCATCAGCCTGTTCGGGGCGGCAAAATGGCCGGCAAGGCTTTTCTCAAATCAATTGGGCTGGCGGCATCACAGTTTGCGTTACCGTCGTTTACTGGATTGGCTCAGGTTGCTCAATCTTCAGCCTGAGAAAGCCGTTTCCGGCTGTTTCAGCTGGCCCCTGCTTTGTGGCGACAGTGGTCGGGAGCCCGGCGTCGTCGAACGAGCGGGCCAGAGACTTCGGCTTCCCTGGGGTGCGTTTTATATTGTGCGGGCAAGAAAGTATACAGCCAGGCTGACACCGTCTGGTTCTCGTTTGTGGCGCTCAATCAGTGCGCCGTTGGTGCCGGGTATCGAAAAGACTGCGGTAAGAAAGTCCTCCCATCAGGAGAAGATTGATTGAAAGAAATAGAAATTTTTACAGATGGTGCCTGCCGGGGAAACCCAGGCCCTGGAGGGTGGGGGGCACTGCTCCGCTACGGGGGGCACGAGAAGGAGCTCTATGGAGGTGAAGCGATGACAACCAATAATCGCATGGAACTGACGGCGGCGATCGAATCGCTGACGGCGCTGAAACAACCCTGTAAGGTGAGCCTGACTACAGATTCCGAGTACGTGCGCCAGGGTATTACCAGTTGGTTACAGAACTGGAAAAAACGTGGCTGGAAAACTGCCGCAAAAAAGCCGGTAAAAAACGTCGATCTGTGGCAGAAGCTTGACGAACAGGTTGCCAGGCACGAGGTGGAATGGCACTGGGTCAAGGGGCACAGCGGTCACCGGGAAAATGAACTGGCAGATCAACTTGCCAACCGGGGAATTGATGAGCTTCCCGATAATGGATAACACTCAACCAAAACCATAGGGCATATTATGCGACAGGTTGTTCTGGATACTGAAACCACTGGACTGGAAACCACGCAGGATCACCGCATTATTGAAATCGGCTGTGTCGAAGTGATCAATCGTCGTCTCACCGGTCGTCGTTACCACCAGTACATTAATCCTCAACGAGAGGTCGATGATGGTGCACTGGAAGTACACGGTATCAGTAACGATTTCCTTGCCGACAAACCTCTTTTCGACGCGATCGCTGACGACTTCCTGGCATTTATTGAGGGGGCCGAACTGGTTATCCACAATGCGCCCTTTGATGTGGGTTTTATCGATCATGAATTCGCCAAGCTGAAAGGGTACGGCAAAACTGTTGATTACTGCTCCGTGGTGGACACACTGGTCATGGCGCGGCAAAGGCACCCCGGCCAGAAAAACAATCTGGATGCGCTTTGTAAGCGCTACGATGTCGATAACTCTCAGCGGGATCTTCACGGTGCTCTGCTAGATGCCGAAATCCTTGCCGATGTCTATTTGATGATGACGGGCGGCCAGGTTGATCTTGGCTTTGGTGGTAACAACGCCCGCGGTGGTGGAGCAGGGGGAGAATCTATCAGGCGTTTGCCGGCAGACCGTAAGCCACTCAAGGTTGTCAGGGCTTCTGAGGAAGAAATGGAAGCTCATAAAGCCCAACTGGCCCGCATAGAGCAGGCCAGTGGAGTATGTCTGTGGTTAGGGCAGGATTAACTTTCTGGTTCAGAGAATAAATACGACGCTAATGATGCCGACACAAGAAAGTACAATTGTGTAGGGCAAGGCCATAATGACCATGCGTCCATAGGAAAGTCTAATCAGCGGGGCCAGTGCTGATGTCAGCAGGAATAGGAATGCTGCCTGGCCATTTGGGGTGGCAACACTGGGCAGGTTAGTGCCAGTATTGATTGCCACAGCCAGCAAGTCAAAGTGCTCTCGGCTGATTTTTCCGGCCTCAAACACAGCCTTGACTTCGTTGATATACACCGTGGCTACGAACACGTTATCACTGATCATCGACAAGACGCCGTTCGCGATAAAGAACATAACCGGCTGAATGCCTTCGTCCATTGCGAGTACTGCGTTGATAATCGGCGAGAAGAGATGTTGTTCATGAATTACGGCAACAACGGCAAAAAATACCACCAGAAGGGCAGTGAAGGGCAGTGCCTCTTCAAACGCGTGGCCAATCTGATGTTCCTCTGTCACACCATTGAATGCTGTCAGTAACACGATAACGGTGAGACCAATCAGACCAACGGCCGCCAGGTGTAACGCCAGACCAACCACCAGGAAAATTGCCACCAGGGCCTGCACGATGAGCGTTGCGCGGTGTTTGTTGGTGAGTTTCTTGGACTCTTCGGCATTGAATTCTTCAAGCACGGTCCGGACATTTTCCGGGATAACGGCGCCATAACCAAAGAAACCGGTTTTCTCCAGTAGCAGGCAGGTAAGCAGTCCGCACACCAGCACTGGCATGGTGACGGGGGCCATGACAAGGAAAAAGTGGATAAAACTCCAGCCAGCCTTTTCAGCAATCAGCAGATTTTGAGGTTCACCGACCAGGGTGCAAACACCGCCCAGCGCGGTGCCAACTACCCCGTGCATGATCAGGCTGCGCAGGAAAGAGCGGAAGCCCTCCAGGTCTTCACGGTGATACTCCATGACAGAGACATCACTGGAATGGTCGTGGTCATGGTGCACTTCCTTGCCGGATGCAACCTTGTGATAAACAGAATAGAAACCTACGGCGACGCTAATCAGAACTGCAGTGACGGTCAACGCGTCAAGAAAGGCGGACAGAAATGCCCCGGTAATGCAGAAAAGCAAGGATAAAACTGCCTTGGAACGCACGCCGATAAGAATTTTGGTAAAAGTGAACAGCAGCAGGTCGCGCATAAAGTAGATGCCTGCAACCATAAACATCAGCAGAAGGATAACTTCAAAATTCCCAATGGCTTCATGGTAGACAGTTTCTGGTTGTGCCAGACCCAGAAATACGGCCTCTATAGCCAGTAATCCACCGGGTTGCAGTGGGTAGCACTTCAGTGCCATGGCCAGAGTGAAAATGAACTCGATAATCAGTAGCCAGCCGGTAATAAATGGTCCGGCTGTAAAAACCAGAACAGGGTTAATAGCCAGAAAGCCTAAAATGGTGTATTTGTACCAGTCTGGAGAGTTGCCAAGGAAATTTTTGGTGAATGCCTGGAACATGGATTGGGACATGTATGGTTCCTTCTTATGTATTCAGTCTATCTCGGGCTCAAACTGAGGCAGCTAATGGTGTTATTATCGGAGACCAACAGGTGAGGGCAAAATTATACCGGGCCTCGTGGTTTTGCATGCTTGCGGCCTGCAAGTATAAAGGGTGAACGCGTCAATGTATTCAATAAATCCCCAAGTTATTGCGATGGTTCAGGAAGAGCTGGAAAAAGAAGTGCTCGCCCTGATGCAGTTGCTTGAAGACGCTACAGACAGTGTCGACATGGAAAAATTCAAGGGCCATCTAAATGCCCTTGCTGGTGCATTGAAAGTTCTCGAATTGCCCAGTGCCACCGCATTCATGCAGGCCATTTCAGATATGGCGGATACCCCGGTCCAACTGGCACCGGGTTCAGATGAAGCTAAGGCTGTCTACAGCGCCCTGCAATGCTTCATATCGTATTTACAACAACTGTCACGCCTCAAGCAGGATAACCTGCTGCTGTTACTTCCCGAGATAAATGAGCTGCGGGCCGTTGTTGGCAAGCCCCCTATGGATGAAAGGGATGCTGTTCGTGATTGCATGCCAGAGTCTCTTCCACTATCAAGCGTGTCTCTCCGAACAGACGAAGAGCGGGCGGTCGTTGCCTCGGTCAGACGTTTATTTCAGCAAGGGCTGGTGCACGCATTCCGGGGAGCGAATCCCAAGGCCGCTATAAAAGTGATGGCACATGGTGTACACCGTTTGCGCAAGAC
>SBGI01000203.1 GCA_006227015.1 Gammaproteobacteria bacterium | reverse complement strand
AAAAATAAACAATTGGATGGATTGCTAACCGGTTGATTAGGGGGGTAGACCCGTCGACCTATAGCCTATGGGATACAAGGGAAGCCTTCGGGCTTCCCTTTTTTAATGCCGATTCTCAGGACCCTGCCACCATTACCGTCAACAGCAGCGCCCTTCCGCACCCCCTGTGCTAGAATGCGCCTTTCTTGTACAAGCTCGCCAACAATGCTCAAAAAGATCGCCAAGTACTTCCGCAAAGATGCGCTTCCCGCCCTACCCGGGGAACCCCATACGATCCGTTCCGGCGATCACCCCATCAGCCCACGTCAAATTACGTCCGGCGCCAAAAAAGTTGTCGAGCAGTTGGTCAGTGACGGCTATGAAGCCTACCTGGTCGGCGGCTGTGTGCGAGACTTAATGCTCGGCATGCAACCCAAGGATTTTGACGTCGCTACGGACGCCACCCCGGAAGAGGTCAACCGGCTGTTTCGCCGGGCGCGCATCATTGGCAGGCGCTTTCAGATCGTTCATGTGCGCATGGGCAAGGAAGTGATTGAAGTTACCACCTTCCGCGCCAGCCACTCGGCAGAGCACAAAGGGCGCGACCAGTCACGCCGCTCCTCGAAAGGCCTGTTGCTGCGGGACAATATTTTCGGCTCGGTCACCGAAGATGCCTGTCGCCGCGACTTCACCATGAACGCCCTCTATTACCACCCCCAGGACAACAGTGTTTTTGACTATGCCAACGGCCTTCATGACATTCAGCAACGACTGATCCGGGTCATTGGCAACGCCGAGGAACGCTACCGTGAAGACCCGGTGAGAATGCTCAGGGCAGTGCGTTTTGCCGCCAAACTCGGGTTCGGCATTGAAGAAAACAGCGCCCGCGCCATTGGCAAGCTGGGCCACCTGCTGGCGGATATCCCTCCCGCCAGATTGTTTGATGAAATTCTGAAGCTACTCATGCACGGTTACGCGCTGGCTACCTTCCGGCTATTGCGGGAGTATGGTTTGTTCAAACTGCTATTCCCCGCCACAGAAGAAGCTCTGTCACAGGACCCCGGGTATTACCTCGAGTTTCTTGAGCAGGCCATGACCAATACCGATAAGCGGATTCGCGCACACAAACGGGTAACGCCCGCATTTCTGCTAGGGGCTATCCTCTGGCCCGCAGTTCTGGAAAGGCGTAAGGCCTTTGAAGGGGGCAGTACCTCACCTGTCTATGCCCTGCAACAGGCGGCGGGTGAAGTAGTTCACCGCGCCTGTCAGCGGATATCCATTCCCCGGCGCTTCAGCATGCCCATGAGGGAAATCTGGGAACTGCAGCTGCGATTGCCGCGCCGGGCTGGCAGCCAGGCACCCCGCCTGATGGAAAACAATCGCTTCCGTGCCGGATATGATTTTTTGCTGCTGCGCGAGGACGCAGGAGAACTCGAACCCGGCCTGGGTGAATGGTGGACCCGTTATCAGGATGCCGATGAACACACACGACTGGAGATGACCAGCAACCTGGATCAACCCAGACAGCGCAGACGGAGACGTCGTCCCCGCAAAACCTCAGCGCAGAATCGCGACAACTGATGACAGAATTGGTCTACATCGGCCTCGGCAGTAATCTGGCCGCCCCCCTGGATCAATTGCAACGCGCCTCCCTCGCCCTTGGCAACCTGCCCGACACCACATTGACTGCGCTCTCCAGCTGGTACAGAACTCCGCCAATGGGGCCGCAGGACCAGCCCGACTACATCAACGGCGTGGCACAACTCCGTACTGACCTCTCCCCAACCACCCTGTTACAGCGGTTGCAGACTATCGAGAATGATCACCGGCGAGTACGCGAACGCCACTGGGGGCCGAGAACGCTGGATCTGGATATCCTGCTCTACGGCAACCAGGTCATCGACCTTCCGGAATTGCAGATTCCCCACCCGGGCATGTACCTGAGAAATTTTGTGTTGTGGCCACTGGCGGAGATCGACCCACAACTTCAATTTCCTGATGGCAGCAGTCTGGCAATGCGCTTGGAAAATTGTCCATCTGAAGGTATCGTTCGCCTCTCGCCTGGAGATATCTGTGGAACAACTGGCTAACGATCTGGATCTAGCACTCGAAGATTACAAGCTGCCGGGCTTTATTGCCGTGGAAGGCCCCATCGGCGTGGGCAAAACGACCCTCGCCAAGCGTCTGGCCAGCAGTTTCAATTACGAAACCCTGCTCGAAGAGGCGGAGCACAACCCGTTTCTTGAACGCTTTTACGAAGACCCCCGCAGCGGTGCCCTGCCCACCCAACTGCATTTCCTGTTCCAGCGCACCAAGCAAATTCAGCAACTGCGCCAGGGGGATATTTTCCAGCAGGTACGGGTAGCGGATTTCCTTATCGACAAGGACCAGCTGTTCGCCCAGGTCACCCTGGACGACGACGAACTGAAGCTCTATCAGACGGTTTATCAGCAGCTCACTATCGACGCCCCCAAACCCGACCTGGTGATCTACCTGCAGGCCCCTACCGACGTACTGCTGGAGCGCATTCAGCGCCGCGGTATCGAGATCGAGCAGTCCATTGAAGCGCGCTATCTGGAACAGCTCAACGAGGCCTACACACGTTTTTTCTATTACTACGACGAGGCGCCGCTGCTGATCGTCAATGCCACTGACATTGATCTCAGCAGCAACCAGGCAGACTATCAGAACCTCGTCAGCTACATGCTCAGCATCAAGTCCGGGCGCCATTACTACAACCCCCAGACAAGCCTCTGAGCCTTGTCGCCACGGAACCCTGTTACCATGAAAACAGTCACCATCAACACCCTTCAGGATCTCAAGGCAAAGGGCCAGAAATTTCCAGTCATCACCTGCTACGACGCCTCCTTCGCCAAGCTGGTTGAGCAGGCGGAAATTGAAGTAGTGCTGGTAGGAGACTCACTGGGTAATGTCATACAGGGGCACGACAGCACCGTTCCGGTCACCGTTGAAGAGATGGCCTACCATGTCAGTGCCGTGCGTCGCGGTAACAGCAAATCCCTGATCATTGCCGATCTGCCTTTTATGGCCTACGCCACCGTCGAGCAAACCATGGCCAATTCGGCAGCATTGATGCAAGCCGGTGCGCACATGGTGAAACTGGAAGGCGGGGCCTGGCTTGAACACAGCGTGCGCCAACTCAGCGAACGCGGCATTCCCGTCTGCGGCCATCTTGGGTTGACCCCACAGTCCGTCAACAAGCTGGGCGGCTACCGGGTTCAGGGACGGGACCAGCAGGCAGCGGAAATCATGCTCAAGGATGCCAAGCTACTTGAGCAGGCGGGCATTGATCTTCTGGTGCTGGAATGCGTACCTTCCGCTCTCGCCAAACAGATCAGCTCAGAACTATCTGTGCCGGTTATCGGCATCGGTGCCGGCGGTGATACCGATGCCCAGGTACTGGTGATTTACGACATGCTGGGCCTGTCACCCAAAGTGCCAAAGTTTGCCAGAAATTTTCTGGCCGACAGCGGCGACCTGGAAAGCGCCCTGAAAGCTTATGCCAGCGCTGTCCGCGATGGCAGCTTCCCTGAACCGGAACACGGTTTTTCCTGAAGATACCCGGCTCTCAGGGTGGGAAAAGTTGCGGCTTATCCCCTTCCTGCCAGAGCGGATATTTGGTCATGACCCCAAGAAACAGATCAGAGAGCAGTAGGCCCTCCAGCCAGCGCTGAAGAAGCGGGTAATCGGCCCCGTCGAACCAGTCTTTATCCACCAGCGCAAACTGCCTGACAAAAGGAAATATAGCCACATCGGCAAAGCTGAGACTGTCGCGCAGCAGGAACTCGTTGGCGTTCAGGTGCTCTTCCAGCACCTGGAGAAATTCCTCTCCCCGTGAAAGGTAATGCTCAAGGGAAAACTCCGGGTAGCGATCGGCATATTTGTAGCGGTCCAGCCACGGCTTAAACTCAAAATCATTTTTTTGCACCAACGCATCGGTCTGAGCGGCCAGCACTTTATCCCACCAGTGATCAGGGTCATTCTTGGCCAGCGCCCAGCGCATCACATCATAACTTTCGTCCAGAACCGTACCGTCTTCCAGCACTAACACCGGCACCGTACCCTTGGCCGAGGCTTCCAGCATGGCAGAGGGCTTATCCTTCAAGAGAATTTCCCTCAACTCCACCTGTATACCGGCATAGCACAGCGCCATCCGGGCACGGATTGCATAGGGGCAGCGGCGGAATGAGTAGAAAACAGGGGGCATAAAAAATCAGCAAATTTAACAATAAACACGGAAGAAACTGCTCTTTACTACGAACAAATTGTTGCGACTGGCTTAACCTTTTGCAATAGGGGCTTCTAATCTTTTACCCCTGTAGATAATACTGACCTTATTATCACTTAGCATTTCTCCATCTATTAGTGAAATAAATTTCCACGATGTCAAATAAACCAAAAAAGCATGGTCTAACTCTCTGTTATTTACAGTCAATAATGCATTAACCATTCCCCAGTAAAAAAGATAACAAGCATACATAAGACGCGACAAAACTCCTCTCCTATTCCTTAATAAGTCATGAGATTTGTTTATGCGTTTAATATGCCTGACAAATGTTTTTTTACACTTATCTGGCACAATGAATACGATACTTTCTCCTTTTTTAAGAAGGCTATGAACCTCTGAAAGACCCTCAACATATAAAGGTGGTTCACTCTCAATCTTCATAAACAAAAAACTCTAACACTTCCAAGCATCAATGAGTTTATGAGCAATAAATACTGCAACCCCAACCTCAAGAACACTCCAAGGCACTGCCACCTTCAATATTCCAAGCGGCAATACATTCATATTACCTACCACCAGCCACATCAGCACAAAACCCATCACCCAGCCAATGATCATCACTTCCATGACAGCCAACCTACGGCACAAGTAAACCAGACAGCCGGCAAACACAAATCCCCATAATACCCAGATAGCGCCGTTTACTGGTGACGATGGAAACTCAAGGCCCATCGATGCATATTTATCCAGCCAATATTGTTTGAACAAAAATTCATTTCTAATAAATTCGGAAATATTTATCCATATTCCTGAAGAGATGATGGCCAATATAATTCTTTTCATTGTTTTTTATAAAAATATGTTTGCAATTTTATTTAGGCAGAGTTGATTTAAAAACTTTATAGCCCATCACATCCACGCATTGTCCATGCGATTAACCTACCCTACCCTCTGTTTTCTTCATTCTACACAAGATCGCCTTGCCATTGGCCAAGGGTTACCACCTATAATGGCCGTTCATCCAATTGTCTATTTTTGAGGGCTACCCATGAGTCTTTTGCCCTGTGTGGAAGTTGAACCTGCACAATCCCCCAAGGCTTCCGTGATCTGGCTGCACGGCCTGGGCGCCAATGGCCACGACTTCGAACCCATCGTTCCTGAGCTGCGACTGCCAGCGGACTTGCCAATACGCTTTGTGTTTCCCCATGCGCCGCAGATGCCTGTAACCATCAACGGCGGCTATGTGATGCCCGCCTGGTATGACATTCTGGAAATGAGCCTGGAGCGCAAGGTCGATGAAAAGCAGCTAAAGGCGTCGGCCCGCTGTGTGCAGGATCTGATCGACCGGGAGATACAGCGTGGCATTGACAGCCATCGCATTGTGATCGCTGGATTTTCCCAGGGCGGCGCGGTCGGTTTCGAGGCGGCACTGAGCTATCCCAAACCGCTGGCGGGACTGATGGCACTATCGACCTATTTCGCCACAGCCAATTCCGTCCAGATAAACCCGGCCAATGCCAAATTGCCGATACAGATTTTTCACGGCAGTTACGACGACGTTGTGCCAGAATTCCATGGCCAGAATAGTGTGAAGGTTTTGCAGGAGCGCGGCTTCGAACCCGGTTACCAGACCTTCCCCATGGACCACTCGGTGTGCATGGAGGAGATCAACGCTATTTCCGCCTGGCTGCAACAGTTGCTCAAGTAACCCATGAGCGACAGCCCGCAGTACCCATTTTCCGAACCACCCGAACAGGGCAAACCGCAGCAAGTAGCCGACGGTGTGTACTGGCTACGGATGCCGTTGCCTTTCCGCCTCGATCACATAAACCTGTGGCTGCTGGAAGAGGACAATGGTTGGACCATCATCGATACCGGGCTCGCTTCCGACGACACCACCAGTTTATGGCTGTCATTGTGCGCACAACTTATCGCTGAAAAACCCATTAAACGTCTGATAGTTACCCACATGCATCCGGATCACACCGGCCTAGCCGCCTGGCTTTGCCGGCATACCGGCGCCACATTCTGGATGTCACGCGGCGAATACATGCACTGCCGTATCCTCCTGGAAGACAGTGCCCGGGAAGCCCCTGAAGCAGCGATTGAATTTTACCGTGCCGCCGGTTTCAGCGATGAGCAGCTCAATTATTACCGATCCAAGTTCGGCGCCTTTGGCAGCATGATTCGCGGCATGCCCAGTACCTATCACCGTTTGCGTGATGGGCAGACCTTTAGCATCAACCAGCGCCAATGGCAGGTTGTGATGGGTGAAGGCCATTCTCCGGAGCATGCCTGCCTGCACTGCCCTGAACTGGGTGTGCTCATTTCCGGCGACCAGATTCTTCCCACCATCTCCTCCAATGTCAGTGTCTGGCCTATCGAGCCTGCCGGAAACCCCTTGCAGGACTGGATCGACAGCTGTCACAAGCTACTGGCAAAGCTACCGGAAAATACACTGGTGCTACCTTCCCATGGCTTACCGTTTCAGGGCGTACTCCCCCGCTTACAGAGCCTGATTGATGAGCATGAGGCCGATTTAGCACTTGTTCTGGAGAACTGCGATGAGCCATTGCGCGTCGTAGACCTGTTTCCGTTGATTTTCAAATCACCGGTCGGCAACTCCATGCTGGTCCTCGCCACGGGTGAGAGTTACGCTCATCTACACTGCCTGATAGAACGCGGGCAACTGGTCTTTGAAAAAGATGCCGAAGGGGTAAACTGGTACCGAAAGCCCAGATTGAAGTAACTACCCACTATCTTTGAAAAAGCTTTATTAAGTCACAATCAAGACGTTTTTTGTACTTTTACCGGCCCACCAATATTGGCGCAACCACTGCGGCCAGTATCAGTAATAGCACAACGACCAGAAAAAGCTTCGTCAGCCAACTGCTCACCCGGGCTGCTGAATTAGCAGACTTATCTGGCAGTAATCCAAGAATTACGATGCCAAGAATCGACAGTAGCCCCAGCAATCCCCAGGCAGGGAGCCTGTTTTTGGACTTTGCGTAGTAGGCCAGGCCAGCAATCAACAAAATGCCGCCGATGAGGGTGACGACTGGCAGTTCATTGAGGCCACCAACTATTTGTAGAATCAAACCGGGTATACCCAGAGCCAGGCTAATGTTATTGAATTGCTTGTTCATCGCCGGTCTCTCCCTATCTTAATTATCGATCTTAAAAAAGGGTAGGAAACAAAGATCAATGGGCAAATATTGACCTCCAGACCAACAGGTCAGTGGGCGCTTACTTTTATAATTTCCCTATTATGCAGTGTACCCAGCAGCAATTGTGCGCTAATGGCACCGATCAGGGCTAGCATCATGTCCCACTGGGCATCCCAGACATCCCCCTGGGTACCGAGGAACTCGACAGAACCATCACCGCCAATAACCGCCGTCCACCATTCAATCAGCTCGTAAAAAGCACTAAAGGCGAGGCAGAAACAGGTGGATAGAAAGAATAACCAGCGTGAACCCGTCACAGCACCGGTACGCCAGAGTATTTCACGGGCCAGTATGGCGGGCACAAAGCCCTGTGCAAAGTGGCCAAGGCGGTCGTAATGATTTCGGGAAAAATCAAACCATTCAGCCATCCAACCGCCCAGCGGAACTCGTGCATAAGTGTAGTGGGCACCAACCAGTAAAATAACGGCATGGATAAAAATCAGGTAATAGCTGAGTCGTGTCAGGGGGAATGACGGGCGCGTCCAGGCCAGCAGAGGAATGGCGATAATCACAGGGATAGCCTCCAGCCACCAGGTTATCCGATCAAAGGGGTTCACCCAGGACCAGGCCATAACCAAGCCGATCAGACACAGCAGGATGGCCAGCTCCCTGTTTCTGGCCACGTTCAGCTACCCCAGCGGGGTAACAGCATCTGTTCGATATCCAGATGATCGAGTATCCGCGCTACCACAAAATCCACAATATCTTCGACGGTCTGCGGATTTTGATAGAAACCGGGCATGGCGGGCAGGACGGTGACGCCCATTTTTGCCAGTTTCAACATGTTTTCCAGGTGAATTTCTGACAGCGGCGTTTCCCTGGGCACAACAATAAGCTGCTGCTTTTCTTTGATCGCGACATCGGCAGCGCGCTCAATCAGGTTGTTGCTGGCGCCGCAAGCAATCGCAGACAGGGTGCCGCCGCTGGCGGGACAGATGATCATCGAGGCAGGGGCTGAAGAGCCGGAAGCCACCGGGGAAAACCAGTCGCGGGCGGTGTTGAGGATGATCTGGTTCGGTTCTGCGTCAAAATTCAGGGCGAGAAATTCTTCCAGATCATCGTCATTGGGCAATGCCAGTTCTGTTTCAGTTTCCACGACGATACGGGCGGCTTCGGAAATCAGGAACTGTATCTGGCAGTTAGCCTGCACCAGGCAATCCAGCAAGCGCAGGCCATACTGGGCGCCAGAGGCACCGGTCATGGCCAGGGTAATAGAACGGGAAAAATCAGCCACGGGCTTTCTCCTCCAGAAGATCTACCAAGCGACGGTGAAAACCGCAAAAGCCACCGTTACTCATAATCACCACATTGCCGTTGTCACCGGCATGTTCCAGAGTTCGCAACAACAGGCGGTCAATACTGTGTACCACTTCCGAAGGCACCGTGCTGCGATCGACCACATCCTGTAACGACCACTCGATATTATCCGGCTGGAACCAGAAGACCTTGTCGGCATCGATAACGGACTCGGCCAGCTGGTTCTTGTGCACACCCAGTTTCATGGTGTTGGAACGGGGCTCAATGACCGCGATAATTTTTTCGTCCCCAACGCGTTTACGCAACCCCGACAAGGTGGTCGCAATCGCCGTGGGGTGGTGGGCAAAATCATCATAGACACGGATGCCGTTTACTGAGGCGATCTGTTCCATGCGCCGCTTCACACCCTGAAATTCGCTCAACGCTTCGCAGGCCACTTCAGGGGTTACACCCACATGCCGCGCCGCAGCGA
>SBGI01000333.1 GCA_006227015.1 Gammaproteobacteria bacterium | reverse complement strand
ACTGTCTGACAGTCATTCCGGCCACCCTGCTCGAGAAAGGCGCGTATTTTGATCGGATGCGTGTTTCTTGTCAAACCCTGATGCGCGAAAATTGTGGCTGTCGAAACCTGAGTATCCGGGGCCAAAACCAGGTACCAGGCAGGTGGAATTTCCAGCTCTGTGAGTTGCTCTCCAACCCCTTCAGCCCAGGCGCTGTGGCCAAAAATAAAAACGGGTACGTCGGCGCCCAATTGTCGGCCGAGCGACATCAGGTCTTCCCGGGACCAGCCCAGCTGCCAGAGTTCATTCAGGGCCACTAACGCGGTAGCGGCATCACTGCTGCCACCACCGAGCCCGCCACCCATTGGCAATCGTTTGTGAAGGTGGATGACAGCGCCTCTCTGGCAGCCGCTTTGTTCCTGCAAGAGCCGGGCTGCCCGGTAGATCAAATTGTCATCGGGAGCGACCCCTTCCAAAGCGGGTGTGACCTGGATGGCGCAGCTTTGGGTGGCCTCAAAATCCAGCTGATCCCCAAAATCCAGCAACTGAAACAGGGTTTGCAGATTGTGGTAACCATCGGCACGGCGCCCGGTTATATGCAGGAAGAGGTTGATTTTCGCCGGGGCGGGCAACGACAGCATCAATGGTTTTCCATGTTCGGGTACCACTGTTTAATGACCAGCGTGAAACTGTACTCCCCGCTGTGTCCACGGATGCGGCCGGGCAGGATCCACCGACCAACTTGCTGGTAGCCGGAGAACTGTAATTGCCAGTTAGCCTGGGATAGGGTTGCCAGGGTGCCATCAATGTTGTGGCTGCTGACATCCTGGGCGGTATGAGGGGCGGGAATGCCGCGAATCCAGTAATGCAGTTCATCCACAGGCCATGGCCAGCCGAACAACTGTTCAGTCAATGCCGCAGGCGAGGGTGAATAGATAGTTTCCTTGCCGCTGCGATGCAATTCTGCATGCTGATCATCGCCAAGTATCTGGGTGGCTCCAGCCCCAAAAGGGCCGTTGAGCTGCAATTTGAAAGAATTTGATGTTTGCTGCCAGTTAAGCCAGGCACTGCCGCCGTCGCGACTGTCGCGATAGCCCAACTTGCCTTCCAGTTGCCAGCTTTCGAGGGTTTGCAGTGCTGACTGATGTTGTTGCCAGTCTGTCACAACAGGGTTGGGGCCTGGTGCCTGGCTGGCGCAGGCGCCAAGAAAAAGTGTGGCGAGGATCAGGACAAACAGGCGCACAAACTATTCCGCCTGCAGGCGTTGCATGGTGTCTAGAATGATGTGGTTGTCAGGGTACTGCTCGAGAATCTGCTGCCAAACCTGAAGGGCTTCCTCTTGCTGACCGTTCACCCATAGGGCCTCGCCGAGATGGGCGGCAATCTCGGGATCGGGCATTTTTTCCAGTGCTTCTCTCAGATGGGTGATGGCTGCGTCATATTCCCCCTGTTGAAATAGCACCCATCCCAGGCTGTCGATGATGGCCGGATCCCCGGGGTTCAGTTCCAGTGCCCGCATGATCAGCTGCCTTGCCTCCTCGTAGCGCTCGGTATGGAGGGTGAGGGTATAGCCCAGGGCATTGAGAGCCATCGAGTTGTTGGCATCCTGGGCAAGAATGGCGCGCAGGTCCTGCTCCGAGCTGGCAAAATCATTTTGTCGTTCACTGAGAATGGAGCGACTGTAAAGCAGCGAGATATTGTTGGGGAAATGATCCAGGGCTTCGCTGAGAATCAGGTGGGCATCGCCCAGCATTTGATTTTCCACCAGCAGTTCAGATTCGATCTGGTAGAGATGGGCAGAGTAGTGAGGGTATTCGAGACGCAACTGGCTCATATAAAGTTGTGCATTGCCGAGCTGATCGTTGCGGGCCATGAACCTGCCGAGCTTTACCACTGCGGGTAAAAACTTGGGGCCGTTTCTCACTGCGCGGTAATGTAGTAGCACCGCATCACTGTTATCTTCTTCTTCCGCCAGTTGACCCAGTTCAAAGTGCGCCGCTGCGGCCATGTTGGGGTTCTGGCTGAGCTGGGTGTATAGCTGCTTGGCTTCCTGGTTTTTGTTCAACCCCCGGCATACCAGCGCCAGGGTGAAAGCCAGCTCGGCATCATGGGGATATTGCTCCAGCAGGGTGTTGAGCTGTTGGTAGGCACCATGCAAATCGTCTTCAGCCAGGAAACGGGCATATTGCAGCCGCAGTCGTTTACTGTCGGCCAGGTCACCCAGCACGGAGCCAAGGAATTGCGTGGCTACCTGTTTTTTCCCCAGCTGGTGTAGAAGCTGGGCTTTCAGCATGATGGCACTCTCTTTTGCCGGTGCCTGTTCAAGCAGCTCGTCGATGGTGGCTAGGGCCGGCAGGAACTGGCCTTGCTGGCGGAGTAACATGGCATAGGTGAGCAGTACCGCTTCATCGGTGGGAGAACGGGTTAGCAGCTCAGTGTAGGCATCCAGCAAGGACTGGCGCTGTTCCGTAGAGGCCCCGCCGGCGCTCACAGTGAGACTCATGATCGGTTCCTGATCGCCCCTGGTAAGAGCAAACTCCGCATGTTGCAGAGCCTCCGTGAGTCGACCTTCCCGGCCCAATGACAAAGTGGCAACACTTCGGGCATTGAGGTTGTCCGGCTCAATCTCGCTCCACAGCAGTGACATTTCCAGTAGAGCGGGGTGATTTTCAGCATAGGCGGCAATACGTGCTGCCCTCGCCACAATGCCTGGGTCTCTGGTCTCCCTGGCCTGGAGCAGGTAATTGGATAATGCCAGTGGCAGGTTGTTTTCCATGCCCGCCAGTTCAGCCACCAGCAGGTCGTAGAGGGTTTCTGTGGGGAATGATCTCACCGGGAAATCAGGTGTCTCCTGATGGAGCTGTGCCTGGCCTTGGGGTGTGTCTGCAGGAGCAACTGCAGCGGCCTTGCTGTCAGCCCCCGCCAGCGAACTACTTTGCGGAGTGGCGCAGCCAGCGAGCATTGCCACAAACAATAGCAGTGCAGGTAAGGCAATACCGGAAATGTTAAAACAGCGTTGGATCAATCTTGGCTCTTTCAATGGCTAATTTCGGGTTCGTCGGGTAATCGTCGCGTTAATGTCATTATAGGCGGCCTCATTGTAGCCAATAACTCAGACAATATAGCAAGGCCTTTAGTGCCAAGCAGTGTGTATTTCGATACCGCTTGTCTTTGCAGGTCGAGAATCGGACAATTGCGGGCTCACTTCCAAGCTCCGTTTCAATGACCATTTTTGCTCTTGGCATCAACCACCGAACCGCTCCTCTCGATATCCGGGAGAAGGTGGCCTTTGCTCCGGAGCAGATGATGGCGGCCTTGCACGGTTTGGCCGATGCCGCTGAGCTCAAGGAAGTCGCCATTCTCTCTACCTGCAACCGTACGGAAATATACGCGGAAGGCGAGCAGGCAGATCAGGTGTTGCAGTGGCTGGCACAACATCGTCGCATCTCCCTAGAGGAACTGCAGGACTGCCATTACCTGTTCACCGATACGGAGGCCGTACGTCACATCATGAAAGTGGCCTGTGGTCTCGATTCCATGGTGCTGGGCGAACCACAGATTCTCGGACAGTTAAAATCCTGTTATGCCGTGGCCCGTGAGGCGGGGAAAGTGTCCACGCTTCTCAATCAGCTATTCCAGCAGGCCTTCAGTATTGCCAAACGTGTGAGAACCGAAACAGCTATCGGGCAAAGCCCTGTGTCCGTGGCTTACGCGGCAGTGAGCCTTTCCCAGCAGATTTTCTCTGACTTGAGGGACGTGCAGGCGCTGCTGATCGGTGCGGGCGAAACGATTGAACTGGTTGCCCGCCACCTTCAGGAAAAGGGCGTTAAGGAAATCACAGTTGCCAACCGCACGCTGAGCCGGGCGCAGGACCTTGCCGAACAGTTTTCAGCTCAGGGCATCCTGCTGTCAGAGATACCTGAATATCTGCACCGGGCAGATATGGTGATCTCCTCTACGGCCAGTCAGCTACCCATTCTCGGTAAGGGTGCCGTTGAGTCGGCGCTGAAACTGCGCAAGCACAAACCCATTTTTATGGTGGATATCGCGGTACCGAGAGATATCGAGCCGGAAGTGGCAAAACTTCAGGATGTCTATCTGTATACCGTGGACGACCTGCAAGCAGTCATTGATGAAAATATGCGCTCCCGATTGAGTGCCGCTGACAAGGCGGAGGATATTGTCGAGCAGGGCGTGGAGGGCTGGCAGAGTCAATTGCGGGCACTGGATGTGGTGGACACAATCCGCGCGTTTCGCAGTAGTGCCGAGGAAGCCCGCGATCAGGAGCTGGAAAAAGCGCTGACATCCCTGCGTGCCGGCCAGGAGCCCGAGCTGGTGCTGAAAAGCCTGGCGCGGAATCTGACAAACAAGTTGATGCATACTCCAACTACACGCCTGAAACAGGCCGGGGAGCAGGGTTTGACAGAACATATTGATCTGGCCCATCACCTGTTTGGTCTCAAAAAGCCCGATGACGGGTCTGAATCCTAATTCCCTGGAAAAACATAAAGAGAGTTAATGAAAGCCTCTATTCTGGAAAAATTACAGCACCTTTCTGACCGCTATGAAGAAGTGAGCGCACTGCTGAGTGATCCCGAAGTGATTGCTCAACAGAATCGCTTTCGCGATTTGTCCCGTGAATATGCCGAGCTGGAGCCGGTGGTTAAAAGCTATGGGGAGTATCAGGAGGTTCAGGCCAATATCGATGAGGCCAGCCTGTTGTTAAAGGATGCAGATGCCGATATGCGGGAAATGGCTCAGGAAGAGCTGCAGGTGGGAGAGGCTCGCCGCACGGAGCTGGAAGTCGATCTGCAAAAGCTGTTGCTGCCGAAAGATCCCAATGATGAAAAAAACGTGTTTCTGGAAATCCGTGCCGGTACCGGCGGCGATGAGGCGGCAATTTTTTCCGGCGACCTGTTCCGTATGTACAGCAAATATGCAGAAAAGCAGCGCTGGCAGGTTGAGGTTATCAGCGAGAGCCTCGGCGAGCACGGTGGTTACAAGGAAATTATCAGCCGCATTGTTGGGCAGGGCGTGTATTCCCTGTTGAAATTTGAGTCTGGCGCCCACCGGGTGCAGCGGGTTCCGGAAACGGAGTCCCAGGGGCGGATTCACACCTCGGCCTGTACAGTGGCGATCATGGCTGAAGCTGATGAGCTGGAAGATGTGGATATCAACAAGAATGATCTCCGCATTGATACCTTCAGGGCCTCCGGTGCTGGTGGTCAGCACGTCAACAAGACGGATTCGGCCATTCGTATTACTCACATCCCCAGCGGGATTGTGGTGGAGTGCCAAGATGAACGCTCCCAGCACAAAAACAAGTCCAAAGCCATGTCGTTGCTGGCGGCGCGACTGAAGAATGCCCAGGAAGAATCTGCCGCCAAGAATATTGCCGAAGAGCGCCGCTCTCTGGTGGGCAGCGGCGATCGCTCCGAGCGCATACGCACCTACAACTATCCCCAGGGCCGCGTCACGGATCATCGCATCAACCTGACCCTCTACAAGCTCGATGAGGTTATGGAGGGTGAGCTGAATGAAGTCATACAGCCGTTGATTAACGAGTATCAGGCGGAGCAGCTTGCCGCCCTGTCCGGGTAACCTGTGGCCGAGAATATTGCCTGCCTGTTGCGTCGCGGTGCAGCACTAGCGGATGTCAGTGATACCCCTAGGCTGGATACGGAAGTGCTACTGAGTCATGTCCTGGAAAAACCCCGTACGTACCTTTTTACCTGGCCAGAACATGAGCTCACTGATGCCCAATACCAATTGTTTGAGGCACTGTTTGCGAGACGCTTGCGGGGAGAACCTGTGGCCCATCTGACGGGATACCGGGAATTCTGGTCTCTTTCCCTGTCGGTTTCTTCTGCCACGTTGATTCCCCGTCCGGATACTGAACTGCTGGTAGAAACTGCGTTGCAGTTGCCGTTGCCCGAGGATGCGCAGATAGCAGATCTGGGCACTGGCACCGGAGCGATCGCGCTGGCGCTGGCCAGCGAACGGCCCGCATGGCAGGTGATTGCCGTCGATTCAGCCAGTGAAGCGGTGGCGCTGGCCGAAGCTAACCGGCAGCAATTGGATCTGCACAATGTGGAAATCAGGCGCAGTGACTGGTTTGCCGCTCTGGATGGCTCGCGCTTCGATCTGGTAATCAGCAATCCACCCTATATTGACGAAGAGGATCCTCATCTGGAACAGGGGGATGTGCGGTTTGAACCGGCATCTGCCCTGGTCTCGGGCGAGCAGGGCTTGGCCGACCTGAAAACCATTATTCAACAGGCACCAGTCTATTTGAAGGACGGCGGCTGGCTCCTGCTGGAGCATGGCTGGCTGCAGGCACAGGTAGTGCGCGAGATGATGCAGGCCGTAGGTTTTGCTCAGGTAGATACACGGCAGGATTTAGGTGAGCGGGATCGTGCGACACTTGGCCAGTGGGCTGGTGCTTCCTGAAAAAGACTATTTCAGGGTGCGATATTGGCCGCCATGGAAAATTAACGGTTCCAGGGGTTCATTGCCGAATTCCAGCACCCGACCGACAAGAATAATGTGATCTCCGCCGGGATGCCGGTGCTCAATCCGGCATTGGAAGTGGCAAGGGCAGTCATCGAGAATGGGTAACCCATGCAAGCCCGGATGCCAGTTAACGTGGTCAAATTTGTTCTGCTCGGAACCGGCGAACAGTTGTGATACCTCGGCCTGGCCGCTGTGCAGAATGTTCACCGCAAAATGGTCAGTGTGTTGAAACAGCTCAAAGAGTCGGGATTCTCGCCCCACGCACCAGGAAACCATGGCAGGTTCCAGAGAAACTGATGAAAAACTGTTGGCGGTCATTCCCCTCGGGTTTCCCTGCTCGTCCAGGGCTGTGATCACCGTGATGCCGGTGGCAAAGTTACCCATGGCATTGCGCAGTTCGCGCCGAGGATCATTTTTCATTGTTATTATTCCTTGGAGTAACAGGGAACGGCAGTGTCATCGCTTCACTGTCGTTCCGTTAGTTGGCTATTCGCTAAAACTCACCGTTTGATAACACCAGGCTGAGAGATCTTCAGGATCTATTTTCTGGGGAATCCCCGCTTTTTCCTTCAATTGCGCCAGAAAATCGGCTTTCCCCGGCAGACTGTCCCACACGCTGGGTAGGAAAGTGGCCCGGTAATGGCCGGATTCGATAATCAGTCCATCCTTGCCCGGCGTGAGCTGCTCCAGTAACGCCTCCTCACTGTCGAACTCCAGTGCTATGGGGGTGGTCAGTACGGAAATATCAATGTCGACGTGGGCTTCTTCATCCAGCGTGAGCCTTGGAAATCTCGGGTCATCCACAGCCGCAGCCGCAGCATTGTGCACCGCGTCCTCGACCAGTGCTTGATGCGCTTCCAGGGAGCCTATGCAGCCTCGCAGCTTGCCATCAATTTTCAGGGTGACAAAACAGGCCGCTGTTTGCTGCAGGGCAGGGCTGAATGCCGCCTTGTCGATATTAAGGTCCCGATCAAATAATAATCTGACGCGAATACTCTCCCGACACAGGGATAGTAGCGTTTGACGATCATCGTAGCTCAGCTTGATAAATGACATAGGGCTCAACACAGGGCGTATGCGCCGTATCCTACCACGCGATCGCGGTCACCCGCCGTATCCCCGGAGTTTCGGACATCCAGTGTGGTGATACTGAGTTGTTTTTCCTGCGCCAATGTCAGTAAGCCGTTCACTGCTCTGCAACCACAAGCCTGTTCACCGTTAAGCGTACCATTTAATGACTCGATCATCGCGCTGGTCTCGCGGTCGATTTGCCGGGCTTCGCTATAGGGGTGGTAATGGCTGAGATCACTACTCACAACGATGAGCGTTTCCTCGCCGCCCCAACTGGCGCGCAGGGCATTCGCCACCTCTTGAGGGCTGGCATCGCCAACCACCAATGGCAGCAGGGCAAATTCACCCAACACCCTTTGTAAAAAAGGTAGTTGAACTTCCAGGCTGTGTTCCCAGCGGTGTGCATCACTGCGTACGTTTATCAAATTCTGGCTTTGCAGCTGCCGGATCGATTGTCTGTCGATGGAAATATTTCCCAAGGGGGTTTGAAACAGGCCTTCCTCGGGAGCAGCAATACCGCGAAACGCTACCTGATGAGAGGGGCCGAGTAACACCACCCTCCTTATCTTGTGTGCCTGATCCTGAAGCAGCCGGTAGGCGCTGGCGGCAATTGGGCCGGAATAAATATAGCCGGCATGGGGAACAATCAGCGCCTTGGGTATCAAGGGCAGCCCCTGCCGACTGCTGAGCATGTCATCAATCTGGTGCTGCAGGGGAATTGGATTCTCCGGATAGAAGACCCCAGCTACAGCGGGTTCACGTGCCAGCATCTGCGCTTCCTCCCGGCCACTGGTGACCATAACCTGCTATACATAATTTATAGAAAAGTTTTTTGAAAATTGGGAGCAACTCAGATGGCTGCTGAGAACATTGTACCCCCAGATACTTTCCCCACCCGTTATTGGCATAGGGTCGAGGACGGGCGCGTGCAGTGTGATGTGTGCCCCAGGCACTGCCGCCTTCATGAAGGTCAGCGTGGGCTCTGTTACGTGAGAGGCAGAGAGGGTGATGAAATCGTGCTTTACACCTATGGTCGCTCCAGTGGTTTTTGTATCGACCCCATTGAAAAAAAACCGCTCAATCATTTCCTGCCCGGTTCTGCAGTGCTGTCCTTTGGAACGGCTGGCTGCAATCTCGCCTGCAAATTTTGCCAGAACTGGGATATGAGCAAATCCCGTGAAATGGATACGCTGGCCGATGCGGCGATGCCGGATCGATTGGCGCAAACAGCCGTGGAAATGGGCTGCCAGAGCATAGCCTTTACCTATAATGACCCAGTGATTTTTATGGAGTACGCCATCGATGTCGCCAAGGCCTGCCGGAAAGTGGGGGTGAAAACCGTGGCGGTAAGTGCCGGGTATATGGATGATGAGCCGCGGCGGGAATTTTTTCCCTACATGGATGCCGCCAATATTGACCTGAAAGCGTTTACCGATCGCTTCTACCACAAAGTCTGTGGGGGTCACTTGCAGAATATTCTCGACACCCTGGAGTATATCGTTCATCACACCGACGTCTGGCTGGAACTGACGACGCTATTAATACCGGGGGAGAACGATTCTGACCAGGAGCTGGATGAAATGACCCGCTGGGTGGTGAAGCACCTGGGACCGAATGTGCCAATGCATTTCACCGCATTCCATCCGGACTGGAAAATGCAGAATACCCCCCCAACCCCACCAGAGACACTGAC
>SBGI01000008.1 GCA_006227015.1 Gammaproteobacteria bacterium | reverse complement strand
TTAAAAATCTGCTCTTCGATGAACTCCCCGGTTGCCAGCGCCTTAAACGGCGTGCCGGAAAGATAGAGATAAGCCTTGGTGATAATCGGTAGAAAGTCCGCTTCTTTCTCGGAGAGCACGGTAAGGTCTTCGTTGACATCTTCCAGTCCGCCAGCGTATTCGAGCTTGGCCTCCTTCTTCGCGACGGCCTCTTCCTCACCCTCGAAGAGTTCTTTCGCCGTATCGCGCCATGCACCAAAGTGATATTCGTCGAACACCACGAGATCCCAGTTCACCGCATGAAGCCATTCGTTCTTTGGCTTGATATTGCCTGTCTTGTCACGACCAAGCAGGTCCTGAAAGGAGCCGAAATAGACGACCGGTTTCCTGTGGTCGATCTGCGTCGGATCGCTGCCAGAGGAGCGAGATAGGTACTGCCAACCATTGAAATCCACATGGCTCTCAAGGTCCGCCTGCCACGCATCCTCCACGGCGGGTTTGAAGGTCACCACCAACACCCGTTTAGCCCCCAGTTTTTTGGCTAATTGGTAGGTGGTGAAGGTTTTACCAAAACGCATCTTCGCGTTCCACAGGAAGCGCGGAACCGCGTGCATATCTTCCTTCCAGATAGAGTGGAAATAGTCATGCGTTTTGTTAACAGCCTCGACCTGCTCCCGGCGCATTGGGAACGATTCATGATGTGTCCCCGCAAACTTCTGACCAGTGCGCAACTCGGCAAGTACCGCCTGCACGTCTTTGAGCGAACAACGCATCCACTCCAGCTCAACGTTCTCGAAGCCCTTGCGTGCCAGCGCGGCGCGCACCTCATGATCGGTAAAGATACTGCCGTCATCGCGCTCGGCGGACTCGTTCAGCTCAATGGTGTAGTTTTTGATGGCGGCAGTCTTGAGCTGCTCGGCGATACGCTGCTTCACATCTCGCGTGGTTTGCCCCACCTTGAGGAGCCCCTCGTGCGCCTGGTCGTCTATCGAGTAGGCGTAGATGCTTGGTCTGGCTGCCGGTTTTGGGGCGAGGATTTCCTCGATGGTGGGTTTATTCATCGTCGCCATCGTCTGCGACGGTTTTATCGAAGAGTTCGCTGTCGTGCGCAGCAACCTGTGACTCGATAAAGGCGATCTCATCCTTGGTCAGTCCGTAGCGCTTGTAGAGCCTGGCGTCGTTCCACTCTTGGTCGAGAGGCAGGTCGGGTATGAAGGCGTAGACGTTCTTCGGCGCATCTTGGGTGGACTTGCGGAGTGAGACCAAGAAGCGTGCAAAGCGCGTGCGCAGATAGCCTGCGTAGTTGTTCGCTTCGGTCTCTGTATCGAAAAGTCCTGCGACAATGTAGCTCTCCGTACAAGCTGTGCCCGGCTCCGCTACGATCGGTTTGCTGAGAAACTTGGTTTCAACTGCAGCGCTCGTGCCCTGAACACGGGTCATGAGAACTTTCCACATGTCAATCCAGGCGGCATTCGTTGGAATCTCCGAGCGCTCAACCCAACTGACTTTCTGTGAGCCAAACAGCTTCACCGGCTCTTTGAGACGCTTGGCATCCGGTTTGCCATGAAAGAACGTTCGAAGGCCAAACGGCTTCTGGCTAGACACGCGGGCATCCAGCGTCGGTTCCCGCTTCGCCCTGACCTTCTCCAAAATTGGCACGGCCTCGTTGCGCCGAACAAGAATATCGTAGTCATCAAGATGACGAGCAACAGCAGGTCCTGTAGGCTGACCATCCCAGATCGTCTGCACCTCACAAGGCCCGTTGTGCTCGCGATCCCACAAGAAATACGAAATACCGCCCCGTATCTTCACCCCCGGAAAGCCCTCGTAGAGTTTCGGGTAGTCCACGATGTTGCGCAGCCGCTTATCGGAGAGCATGCGCTCCCGATACTTGTCGAGCCCCTTACCACCCGCCATCCAACGCGATGGAGTGACGAACACGGCATAGTGCGGATCTAGCTCAAGGGCCTTTTCCACAAACAACTGATAGATAGGGGCAGCACTCGTGCCATAACCACCATCGCTCAACTGGTAAGGTGGATTGCCGATAATTACATCAAACTGCATGTCGCCTCCAAACAGCTCAGTAACTCGAGCCTTAATGTCGTCAGTGTGAATAAACGCGTAGGCATGGGTTTCCATTCCTTCGCCACGGTCCAGTGCACTTTGGCTTGCTCCGCAAAATGTGCATTTTCCATTGGCCCAAGGGTGTTCAATGCGCTCAAACCAGATATTGCCTTCGTCACTGGCAAAACCTGTGGCAATGGAATGTTCGCCGTTGGCGTGCTTCGAGCAATATATGCTGCGCCGCGCCAGAAGGCTGGTGAGGTGGGTGATTCCAATACCAAACACCTGCCGGGTTAGGATGTGATTGACGCGCTCGTCGAGGTCTGGGACCTCATCCGCCAGCCCTTTGGTCAGGCGGCTGGTAATCTCGCGCAGGAACACACCTGACTTAGTGCATGGGTCCAGAAATTTAACTGTCTTATCCGCCCAGATGTTCGCGCCGTTGTGGTCGGCCGCCCACACCTGCTCCAACGCATCCAACATCCGATTGGCAAACTCCGGCGGCGTGAACACCTCGTCGTTCGAGAGATTGGCGATGCACGTCAGCACATCCGGATTTCGTCCTCGCAGTGTAAAGCCGGCCTGCCCGCTCACAGGGCCTCCTTAGGCTCGTCACCACCTTCAACGGCAGCTAACTCACCCACCGTCATTGGAGGGTAGGTCTTCGTCGGCGTGAAAATTTCGTGCTTAGCAAAGAGTGAACCCTGTTCACTGTGCGTTGACATGCCGGTGAGAATATCCAGGCGGAAGTCACGTCGCTGGAACTTGCCCTTCCCGAGGTAACCCCACTCTGCAAAAGTGATGGGCAGGCCATCACTGTTAAGCATGGTCAGAGCATCGCCGTGAACGAGATTCTGTGACAGCACGTACGAAGCAGCCCGATACATACCATCCGACTCTTCGATCTTCAGGTAGTCCGCGAGGATCTCCAACATGTTTGCTCGGCACTCTGCGATATTGTCCGCCAATAGCTCAATGCCGTAGATACACATCAGCGCGAGTAACGCATAGTGCCGTCGCTCGAAGTCCGACTTTCTGTACTTGAGTTCAACAGCCGCGAGCTTGCGTCGGAGAATCTGCACGAGGAAATTGCCACTTCCACACGCAGGTTCCAGGAAACGGGAATCTATGCGCTCAGTCTCGCCCTTGACGAGGTCGAGCATTGCTTCGACCATCCACGCGGGGGTGAATACCTCTCCGTGATCCGCGACACGTTGTTTTGTTTTCACCAGTTTCATGGAGCTACTTAGTTCTGGAGCTAGACTTTGTGTACTTTCAGACAGCGAGCGAAGAACACAACCCACCGTGGCTGCAGCTTGGTCCCTATTTTTGATCTTATTCATCATCGCACTTCCCTTGCCGCCAGTCTGCAGACTGACACTCCAGCGCTTCTCCGATGCCCCTTATTCATTGAAGAGCGAGCCCTGCTCAGGGAATAGGGATACCATTTTGCACGCAATAGTCCCGAATCAACACCTCCACCATATTGGCAATGGAGCGGTGCTCCCTGTGGGCTGCTGTGCGTAAAGCTTCCTTTATGCCGGGGTCAATTCGGAAAGACAGTGTAGCGGTTTTGATGGTGGTTATATAGACGCCATGTCTTGTATTGTGGATGTACAGCAACGTCCAGTAATGTACCGTTAATCCCAACAAAGAATACTTGTCACAACCAGCTGCATATATGGATATGGATTACCCTTTTACAGATGAAAACATCCTACTAAGTGATGCGATTTCTTTTACGGCCCGGGCAGTCTATCCGGAAGAGAAAGATGCATCGCGCACCAAGAGAGTTCGTGCCCGCGTGGATTATGCCGTAACGCAAGGAAATATCCGAAGACTGCGACGTGACAGTGGTGATCGGGTTAATTCACTAGAGTTTTTTACCTGGGCAGCAGCATCGCGCGGCTGGAGTTGCCTTTATCAGATAACAGGCATTCCCATTCGACCGGCAATCGCGAATGTAAGCGTGTCCGTGCCTTCTTTTGTTGTCAGAGCCGTGGGAACAGCCATTCCACCGGATCGAGAGCAACTTGAACATGCATACCGGGAGCTCAATGTTCGATTTAACGATCTGCAGCAAGATAATGAACGCCTTCTGAAAGAGAATTCAGATCTCGCCGGGGAAGTCGAATACTGGCGAGCCAAGCATGCTTCAGAAAGCGCCAAGAAGTCAGCGGCGGCCAAAAAACCTCGTCCACGCTGACAGAAAACTTTTAGCATTCTCAAACCCGTTTCTGTCCCCATACTGATCTAGCCATGTCCCATAACGCCTAAGGAGGCACTGACATGGCTACTACCATCCTGCGACTCCCAGAAGTCAAATCCCGCACCGGCCTTTCCCGTTCCACCGTCTATTTGAGAATCTCTGACGGCAATTTTCCCAAACCCATCTCTTTGGGTGGCCGTGCTGTCGGATGGATTGAAGCTGAGATCGATCAATGGCTAGAAGAGCAGATCGAGGCCAGCCGAAAAGCCGAACACTAGGCAAGCGGCGAAATGTCGAACTTTCGCATGTTGCTGCACAGGTTAATTCAGCAAGGAGATACCGTTGAAATTCGTGACGGACGACTCGTCATTATTCCAGCAAGTGGTCAAGCAGTCCCCGAGGACTGGATGAAAAAGCATCACGATGAACTCGTGAGGCAGATCGTGCAGCTTGTGGGTGTACCAGCATATCGATACGTTTCTTATTCCACAGGTAAATACGGAAATGGATTTTCCGGGGTTACACTACAGTTTGTAGAGATACGAACTGGCTATAACCCTTGCGCCATTTTCAATGTTGAACTGACGCGATCCAGGAATACTAGGACAGGCAGGAAAGGGGATCGTTTGCCAAAGGGGCGATTTCGAGTCACACGAGGCAGAAATTTCTACAAATTTTGGTTAAGAACTGGTTTGCCTATTCCCAATAGACTTAGTGTCTGGCATGACTACATGGGAAACTTGGGGCAACTTTTGTTTGAAGGAACTATTGACGAAAATGACCGTTTTAAAAAAGAGACACTGAAACCCTTGGAGGTCTCCAGTGAGGATATTAAGGCCGCCATTCTACCCCACAGTAGCCAGACATCATCCAAACAAACGCCAGACAGTATCCAGACAATTCATCCAGACAACAACCTTACTCAAAGCCACGCACATAGAGAGTTTCAGAGGAATTCGACTGCGGGCACAGAAAAGTGCGGAAACAAGGTAATCAGGGAGAACGGATATAAGGCAGACCCTACTCCACCATCAACACCCCCAGAAGATCAGACCCACGAGGAATGGCTGGCGGATTATTGTGGTGAAGATTCCTGGAGAAGTTCTCTCATAGCTAACGGTACAGAAGAAATCTGATACCTATTTTTGGAAGTCGTATTTTCCAAATGATTTCGGTTAAAAAAATCTGGAGACAAATATGGGCGGACCAGGCAGCGGCAGATATTGGCGCATGGATGCCAAAGGCTCTGTTGATGACTTCAGGAGGCTGGATATTCGACGCCTCCAACAGGAAAAGCTCCTTATCCCTGGGAACCACTTCGCTTGGGCATGGTATCGCGGAGAAGAGAATACGGGCTCCATTATGATTCGAGTCAACGAGGATCACCTTGTTCTTGGTTACAGCCATCGTTGCCCCGGAGAGGACTGGCAGTCAGTCAAATATCCAGTGTGTCTGAGTTGGTCTGATTGCCATCTCGGCGGCAGGCGACCGTGGTTTCTATGCCCAGCTAAGGGTTGCTCCCGCCGCGTCGCTATCCTCTATGGTACCGATTATTTTGTTTGTCGGCACTGCAGTGATCTGGCCTACCCTTCACAGCGTGAAGAAGGTTTCGATCGCCTAGCACGCCGCGCGAATAAAGTCCGTACTAAGTTGGGATGGAAGCTGGGGATACTGAATAACCCTGATAGGCGGAAACCCAATGGCATGCACTGGAAAACCTTTCACCGGCTTACTGCTCAACACGATGTCTTCGTCAAGAAGTCATTAACAGGAATGGCTGTAGAGCTTGGATGGTTGAGGAAGCCACTTCAAGAGTGGAAATAGGGTAACCCTAGAGGCTTTCAGGCAAGGAGGTCTTTCTCAGAATCAATAAAGGTTGGTTTAACATGACACACCTATCTATTTTGAGTATTCTCGGCCGATGACATGTCTCGGAATTAGCTTTCGGAATCCGCGGTGTGATGATTCGTCCACTGTGTAAAGGACTTCCGTACCTACGGGCCGCTTCGCTCATCGCTTCGCGAGTAGTGGGAGGTGTACTCCGTACACGTTGCTCTGTGACATGTCTTCTTCTGACGCAAACTGGGTTCAAATGCCATTTCAATCCCCTGGAGATAACCACCTCGAGATGCCTTCTGCTCCTTCTTTGTGCAAGGCAAATTTCAGTGTGGTTCGTATTCCAAAAGGTAAAAACGGTTACAGGTTAATTTATTGTCCTGACCCTTTCGCTAAAGAATATTTAAGGCAATTTATTCCGGGGCTCGAGGCTGTATATCAGCAGCAGGATCAAGCGAAGGTAAATCATGGCTGCGTTGCCGGACGAAGCGCAATTACAAATGCCTTTGAACACATTGGCCGTCGTTTTCTACTTTCACTGGATCTGACAGACTTTTTCCAAAGCGTTAACAGCAAAATGCTTAAAGGATTAGTCGATGACAGAATTCTTGAGGACTGTTTGGTGGATGGTGCACCCCAGCAGGGGTTACCTACTAGCCCTCTAATCGCAAACATTGCGTTCCTGCCGATCGATAAAATGATTGTCGATCAATTAAAGCGTCTTTCAATGGACGTAACCTACACAAGGTACGTAGATGACCTAACATTCAGCTTTGACATTCCAGGACAAGAAGGAAAAATCCTGTCGATTGTTCGCCCACTGATAAGAAACGCGGGTCTAAAACTTAATGAGAGGAAAACCAAGCTTCAGGATTCACGTAACGGGCGTCTAATCATCACAGGAATCGGTGTAGATCGCTGGGGGCTTCATCCGACTCGAAAATCTCGACGCAAACTTCGCGCTGCCTTGCACCAAGGGAAAATCTCTTCTGCTAGAGGGCTCCGGGAGTGGTGTCTCTGTAAACTACCAAAGGGTATGTAAATATGGGCGATGCAGACTGGCTTCGTGAAGTAGGCCTAGATTGGGGTTGGGAGGATAACTACCCTGATTTTCGTGAACATCCAACAAAAAGACAACGTTGGGCAGCTAGACCCGCATCTCAAGTAAACGAAGATCCGGAATGTGTCGCCACGGCTGCGGAACTTGTTGCGATTAAACAAGAAATTCTGCGCCTGCAGAATCAGGAAAAAGCGTTAAAAGAAATGCTCCTGGAAAAGCTTGAGCGAGGGCAATGGGTAAGCATTCTTTCTGAAGAATCAGAAAGCATTCATATCGTCGAGCGCTGCAAACCCAGTCCTAGAAAACAACTTAACACCCAAAAAGCATTGAGGTTCGTGAGAAAACGTCTGGGGAGGGATGCGGCAGGTTTGATGGCAGAAGAATGTGCCATGAATTTGAGCTCCCGAGATGCCATCTATGTACGCCTGGGCCTTGAGGCTGAGGAATGCCCCAAAGCCGAATAATTTGCAAGCTCCAAATAACTCACACTCGGTTCGATTTCAATGGCAAACCTATGGATTTATCTTGCCCTGACACTAACCACTGGCCTGTGGCTTGGCTTGGTTATGTGGCAGAAACTAGATGCGTTTGACTGGCGCTATCGTTCTGATGACGTGTGGCTTGGGTTCTGCCTTGGAGTGCTTCTTTGGCCTTTGTGGCTCATTGTGAGACCAACCTTCATTTTTAGGGGTGCCATATTGCTGGCGGGTGACAACCCGAAAAGTATGAGCACCGGTGGTAATTTAGCCGCTCGACGCCGCCAGACGCATCAAATAATAAAAAAACCTCCTTTATGTGGTGCTCGGGTAACGTACAAGTTTCATGATTTTGGCCCGAGCGATGATCCTGTTGAGGTGGTCTTCGAGGCCGCCGATATAGAAGGGTTCTTTAAGGGGAAGGAGCTGCCGCTATATTGGAAGGACGAGCAGGAGGCTATCATAGCCTTCATCAAGAATCGGGACATGACTTTGTCCGATGCGACCCCTGTCCCTGATGTTATTGATTTTGAGCAAATGGCTTCAGAGCTGATAGATGCGGGAATCGGTAAGATTTGCTGCGTTACCTGCAAGATGTTTTACGATACTCACCAATTAACGCGAGATATGTCATCACTTACCCCTGGCTGGAATTTTGCTGAATATCGCTGTCCATCTGACCATTTGGCATTACGTCGCGAACACATGCACATCCATTACCGCTTTGATCATGGTTAGTGGTGTGTCAAAAACTCTTGGTTAAGCATGTGTAGCTAGGGCCAATAAAGGATCGATAACAAACTGTGCCAAGAGAAGTAGTTAGCTGTGATAATGGCCAGATAGACTGCTGCAAAATGGAAATCTGATGAAACTCTTAAGGCGAATAAAAGGCGCTTTGTTCTGGAGCAAAGACAATCATAAGAACTCATCTTCAAGGAAAGAATATGACTGGACGAAAATACGAAAGGCGCTATGCCAAGAGATTGATTATAGCCAAGAGTCCATCAGCATACATGCGCAGTGTCCAAAGTCAGAAACATCAGTCGCAGATAAGTAATATCTTATTTATTTTTGTAATCGGCGTAACTCAAGCCTGTTCTATTTGGCATCTATTAGTCGTTACATCAGTCCTATAGGCAAAATCTATTATGTCGATAATAGCGAAGGTCGGTGATCAAGTTATACACAACCACCATGGCCTTGGAGTTTTGGTAGAACACTTCTCGGGCGGTGCTGTAAAAGTCAAATTCGGTTCCAAACTAATGATGGTCTTCGATACGAGTCTTAAGTCATTAGGGGAGCTAACTAGATTGCTTGATAGTGGCCGCTTCGAAGAAGCCGATTGTCTATATGCGAATAGCTACAAGGAAATGTTGCCCCAACACGATTATGACGCATTAAAAGTAACGGCTCGCTTTGCATATGACTTCGTTGAAGTATATCAACAAGGGGCTCTAGCAGACCTTGACGTGCTTTATAACCAGTGTCCAGTATCTATAGATCTACCGGTCGATGATTTCATCACGTTGAAACTACCTAAGCTGCGCAGTGAACTCTCCAAAATAGGTGTGGCATTAGATGAAGAGCAGGTGCGAGCTAATGCGTGCCCCGAGAATCAGCTTCTGATCAAAGCCCGTGCTGGTTCTGGGAAAACTCGCACGCTGTGTGCCCGTGCGGCTTTGGCAATAAAAGATGAGAGTCTGTCGCCAAATCAGGTCATGATTTTGGC
>SBGI01000095.1 GCA_006227015.1 Gammaproteobacteria bacterium | reverse complement strand
TGGCCACCCGCGCCAGTTATATCACCGGTCAGGTGATTGCCGTTGATGGCGGCAGTAGCCTGAACAGCTCATTCACTTGATCGAGCTCAACTATCCTGCCTTTTCTCACGCTGGCAGGGCTTGAAAAGCTTTCTCTCAAACCCAATTCCTTCTTATGAAACGGCGTGAAAGCAATTTGTTGACTATGCTTTACACGACCCGGACAACATCAACCGCTTTTATTTTTTGGAGGTGTGTTATGTCACTGATACCCAGAAGCAGATTCTTCGACATGGATCGGTTTTTTGACGATTTTTGGGCTTCCAACAGCAATGAAGCAGATGCGCCTGAGTCTTTCTTTTCACCCCGTGTGGATATCGTAGACCGAGATGACCACTACGAAATCACTGCAGAGATGCCCGGTGTTAAAAAGGAAGACATCAGCATTACCCTGGAGAATGGCGTGCTGCGGCTTGAAGCCGAAACAACCCAGGAAAAGAAAGAGGAACGTGAAGGCAAGATTATCCGCCAGGAACGGCGGTTTGGAAAATACGTGCGCAGTTTCAACCTTGGCGACGATGTCCACGAAGAGGATATCCACGCGTCATTTGAAGATGGCGTACTGAAGCTTTCCGCTCCCAAAAAAGCCAAAGCTGTTCCCACCCAAAAACGCATTGACATCAATTAACCTGAAACCATAAATCGCCTCTGGCCGGGTCTTCCAACCCGGCCAAATTGTCTGGATGGAGAGCATACGATGTCATCTGAACTCAACGGAATAAAACAACAGCTGGAATCCCGCAAGGGGGAGCTGTTACACCGCCTTGATACAATCAAACAGGATGTCACAAAGGCCCACTCCAGTGACTGGTCTGAACAGGCCCAGGAAAGGGAAAACGACGAAGTGATGAACGCCCTTGGAAATGAAGCGCGGCTGGAGTTGACCAAGGTCAGCCAGGCGTTGGAAAGAATTGAAAACGGCAGCTACACCACCTGCATTCACTGCGGCGAAGATATCACGCTGGAGAGGCTAAAGGCCGTCCCCTATACCGATCTCTGTATTCGTTGTGCGGGCTATTACTGATCCCGAAAGTACAGGCATTCAGCTGTGACATCTGAAAGCTGACGGCAACCCATCAGCTTCATGTCCAGCTCTATTTCCGAGCGCAGCAACTGTAACGCCCTCGCCACACCGGGCTGCCCGCCGGCGGCAAGACCATAGAGATAGGATCGCCCGACCATACAGGCGTCTGCCCCCAGGGCCAGCGCCTTCAGCACATGGGTTCCACGGCGGATGCCACTATCCAGAATCAATTCAACCTGACCACCCACCGCATCGGCAATTTTCGGTAACATCTCAATTGTCGCGGGGGAAGTATCCAGTTGGCGGCCACCATGGTTAGAAATCACGATGGCCGAGGCCCCGATATCTACAGCGCGTTTGGCATCCTCTACAGACATAATCCCCTTAATAACAAAAGGTCCATCCCACAGATTTTTCATCCATTCGGCATCTTCCCAGCTAACCGTCGGATCAAACTGCTTAGACACATACTGAAGCAGATTCGACACCTCACCGGAGCCTTCGCGAATCTTGTGAGCCACATTGGCGAGCTCGATGGCATCCGTGGTGAGGTAGTGATAAACCCAGGCAGGGTGCAGCAGCACGTCAAGTACACTTTTTGCCGTCAGTTTTGGCGGCAGCGTCATACCGGTACGCAGATCCCGCTCCCGATTGCCGTGGGCAGGCAAGTCCACTGTCAGGCAGAGAGCATCAAAATTGGCATCTTTTGCACGCTGCACAAATTCGCGGCTTAACTCCCGATCCCGGTGCACATAAACCTGAAACATTTTAGGCCCGTTGGTTTCCCTCCCCACATCCTCGATGCTGGTGGTGGAGAGGGTCGAAAGGGAATAAAACGTGCCACTTTTGGCCGCTTCTCGCGCCACGGCCCTTTCACCTTCGTGGTGAAACATGCGGCTCATGCCGGTTGGCGCGCACATTACCGGCCAGTCAATTTTTTTGCCCAGGACGGTGGTGGAAAGATCTATTTCTGACACATCCACCAGAATGCGTTGCATCAAAGCGTAGCGGTCAAAGGCCGAGGTGTTATTGCGCAGGGTGTATTCATCGTCGGATCCGCCGTCGATGTAACCAAACAGAGAAGCTGGCAAACGCTTTTTTGCCAGCTTGCGCAGATCGTCGATATTGAAACAACGGGATAACCGCCACGACTCAATCATTCATAACCCCTCAGCAAGCCTGATTGGAAAGTGTGTCAGTTCTGAACCCCGCCAGACAAAAGACACCGGACACAACACCTGGCGGCTGCGTTCATAGTTACGCCACAAGTCACCATAACTGAGACCCACTTGCGGGTGCAGTTCATCGGGGGCAATCTCTGCCATCGGCCATAATACAAAGGCATTAAAAAGAATTTCGCCACGAGGCAGGACAACCCCATCCACAAGCCCGACACATCTATCATAGGTCAGAATATCAATATCGAGGGTGCGTCCACTGTAGCGCGGGCAATTGCGTTGCCGCCCATGCTGATTTTCAAGTGCCTTCAAATAGCGGGACAGCTCGCCTACCGACATGGATGTCTCAACGCCCACAACCAGGTTCAGGAACGCATCGCCCTCAAAACCCACAGCCTCACTTTCATAAACTGAAGACAACTGCAACTCGCCAAACTGGCCTGCCAGCGCATCCAGCGCGGCGCAAATATAGCGCTCACGGTCGGTATTACTGCCCAGTCCCAGGTAGACTCGAGCCATCAGGCACGCTCTCCCCGCTCAATCACAACACCCACGTCTTCTGCCTGGGGGATGGCCGCCGGCTTACCAATTCGCAAGCGCAACCAGGGCACCTGAAATTCCTTCATGATCAGCGCCGCCACCTGCTCGGCCATGGCTTCAACCAGTAGAAACTGACTGCCACCAATAAAGGCCTGCAGGCGATCTGCCACGGCCTTGTAGTCGAGGGCGTCCTGTATATTGTCGCTGGCCGCTGCTCTACGGATATCGGTGGCCATTTCCAGATCAAGGCTCACCACCTGGCGAACCTCTCTTTCCCAATCAAAAATGCCGATGATGGTATCGATGCGTAAATCGCGAATGTAGACAATATCCATCGTTGCTATAGCTCCGGGAGGGGTGGCAGGGTATCCATGGACCAGCGGGGCAAGGCGCGAATGGACAAACCCTCACTCTGCCCCGCCATCAAACGCCGACAACCCGCGTAGGCGATCATGGCGCCGTTGTCCGTACAGAACTCATGCCGGGCATAAAAAACCTCGCCGCCAACCTTGGCAAGACTGACAGAAAGCTTTTCCCGCAAGCGGCTATTGGCCGAAACCCCGCCGGCAATAATCAATGTTTTCAAACCTGTCTGCTCCAAGGCGCGACGACACTTGATAGACAACGTATCGACGACCGCCTCCTGGAATGCCCAGGCAATATCGGCCATGGTTTGATCATCCGGCAGCACATCGTCACCGCGGTGCTCTGCAATGGTATTCAGGGTATAGGTTTTCAGGCCAGAAAAGCTGAAATCGAGTCCCGGCCTGTCCGTCATGGGGCGGGGAAACTTAAACCGCTGTGGATCACCGCGCTCTGCCAATCTGGCTATTTCCGGGCCTCCGGGGTAATCCAGATCAAGCATTTTGGCCGCTTTATCAAAGGCCTCCCCGGCCGCATCATCCACAGATTCGCCGAGAATTTCATACTCACCAATACCCTGGACGGCGATTAACTGTGTGTGACCACCGGAAACCAGCAGGGCAACAAACGGAAATTCCGGGGGATCTGCTTCCAGCATGGGTGCCAACAGGTGACCTTCCATATGATGAACGCCAATGGCGGGGACATTCCAGGCGTAGGCCAGAGAACGGCCGACGCTGGCTCCCACCATCAAGGCACCGATCAGTCCCGGGCCCGACGTGAAAGCCACACCATCAATATCCTGTGGGGTCAATTTCTGTTCGTCGAGAACCTGGGTAATCAGGGGCAGCAACTTGCGTACGTGATCCCGGGAGGCCAGTTCCGGCACCACACCACCGTATTCCGCATGTACCGCCACCTGGCTGTAGAGAGCATGACCCAGAAGGCCACGGTCGCTGTCATACACGGCAACACCGGTTTCATCGCAGGAGGTTTCAATACCCAGTACGCGCACTCGATTCTGGCCTATGCTTAGAGGAAGGGTGAAAAGGGCGAATGATACGGTAAAAACGCCTCAAATTCATGTGGTTAGCCTAGACTCAAGCAGGCTATAAAAGTTTTGCAACCACATCTGGATACGTATAGAATACGCGCCCTTGAAGATCGTATCGAATATCACGGTACAGAAAACTAATTGCATACAACAGGATCGAGGATACATGCCTTACGTTCGCGTTAAAGAAAACGAGCCTTTCGATGTGGCTCTGCGTCGCTTCAAGCGTTCATGTGAAAAAGCCGGTGTACTGGCTGAAGTTCGCCGTCGTGAGTTTTATGAAAAACCCACTTGGGAGCGCAAGCGTAAAGCTGCGGCTGCCGTGAAGCGTCACGCCAAAAAGCAATCACGCGAAACCCGGAAATTTACTCGCCTGTACTAATACCTGTTAGTCAGTCTGTAAATTCTATCCATCAAGCGCCGCCACGTCGGCGCTTTTTGCGTTTGAGGAAATTCCCATGAGCGACACCCTGAAAGCACAGATCACCGAAGCCATGAAAGACGCCATGCGCGCCAAAGAGAAGGAACGCCTCGGCGCGATTCGCCTGATTCAGGCGGAAATCAAGCGTATTGAGGTGGATGAACGCATTGAAGTGGATGATGCCCGGGTACTTGCAGTGCTCGACAAAATGGTCAAACAGCGCCGGGATTCCATCAATCAATTCCAGGATGCCGGACGCCAGGAGCTGGCTGACAAGGAGCAGGCGGAAATTGACGTGATACAGGGTTTTCTGCCGGAAGCCCTCAGCGAGAGTGAATTGACCGCCATGATTGATGCCGCCATTCAGGAAAGCGGTGCCGAGTCCATGCGCGACATGGGTAAGGTGATGGGACTGCTGAAACCCAAAATTCAGGGGCGTGCGGATGTCGGCGCTGTCAGTGGCATGGTAAAAACAAAACTGGGGTAGCACCGGGCTAGATCAACCACCCCTTACTGGTTAAGCTGTCACTTGCTCAACCGGCCAAAATATCTCTTTCAGGAGAGGAACTGAGGCCGGTAACTTCCGTTTCACCATCATTTTTCTGGGAATGAATGGCCGGCAAAATTCCACAAAGCTTTATCGACGACCTGCTGGACCGGGTAGATATTGTCGATATTGTCGGCAGCCGCATTGACCTGAGGAAATCGGGCAAAAACCACTCTGCACGGTGCCCGTTCCACGACGAAAAAACCCCCTCCTTCACGGTGAGCCAGGAGAAGCAGTTCTACTATTGCTTCGGTTGTGGCGCCGGCGGAAACGCTATCGGCTTTGTGATGGACTATGATTCAACAGCCTTCCCGGAAGCCGTTGAAATACTCGCCAGACACGCAGGTCTGGAAGTCCCCAGAGAGGCCGGCCATAACGACGCCGCCACGGAGCACCGCAAAGGCCTTTATGCCCTGGCTGAAAAAGCGGATCGTTACTACAGAACCTGTCTGCGCCAGCATCCGGATGCCAAAACCGCTGTTGATTACCTGAAAAGCCGTGGCCTGAGCGGCGAAGTAGCAAGAACCTTTGGTATCGGCTTTGCCCCCCCCGGTTGGGACAATCTTTTGCAGACACTTGGCCAGTCAGATCTGGCCATTCAACAGCTGAAAGACACCGGTTTGCTGATCGACAGGCAGGAAGAGGGCAAGCTCTATGACCGCTTCCGCAACCGGATCATGTTTCCCATCCGCGATCTGCGGGGCCGCACCATCGGTTTTGGAGGACGGGTACTGGGCGACGACAAACCCAAATACCTGAATTCTCCGGAAACCCCTCTGTTTCACAAAGGGCGCGAACTCTACGGGCTCTACGAGGCCAACCAGCAAATGCGCGAGGCCCCAAGCCTGCTGGTCGTCGAAGGTTATATGGATGTGGTTGCCCTCTCTCAGAGCGGCATCCACAATGCCGTGGCGACTCTGGGAACGGCAGTAACCGCTGATCACCTCGAAAAACTCTTCCGCCATACATCAGCCGTTGTATTTTGTTTCGACGGCGATGCGGCAGGCCGCAATGCTGCTCACCGTGCACTGGAAACAGCTCTGCCCGTCATGGTTGATGGTCGTTCTGCCCGCTTCCTGTTTCTTCCGGAAGGCGAAGACCCGGATACACTGGTACGCGAAATTGGCAAGGAGAAGTTTTTATCCCTGATAGAATCTGCCACCCCGTTATCACAATATCTTTTCGAATCCCTGTCGGAGGGGCTTGATCTTTCATCCATGGATGGCCGGGCGCGCCTCAGCAAGCTGGCCGCGCCGCTGATCAACCGAATACCCCAAGGTGTGTTTAAAGCCCTGATGCTGAAAACGCTGTCGGAGAAAACCGGACTGGACACAGAAACACTGAGCAGCCTGATTACCCCTGAAACACCATCTCCGGACCGTGAAAACAGTCCGGAATACCCGGAAGACAAGGGTTACGAAGACTATCCGGATTATCTGGATCGCACCCCTCCCGGGGATATCGACTTCCCTCAACCCCACTCCCGGGCACAGGCTGCAGTGAGCAAGCGGGTCAAAATGTCGCCGTCATATACCATGATTGCCCTGCTGGCCAATCACCCGGAGTTGATTGCACACTGCGCCAGCCTGGAAACACTGCAAAAACTCGATGAGGAAGGTGTCGAAATACTTTTGCCGCTGGTGGAGCTGCTCCTTGAAAACCCCTCCTACAGCCTCAATCATATACTTGGGTACTGGCGCGGTGTGCACAGTGCCAGCCAGGCAGAAAGTCTTGCCAAAATTGCAGCTACGGACCTCTTACGACCCGTGGCAAACAGTGAGCGGGACAATAAACAGGAATTTATCGATAGCCAGGATCGGTTGCTGAGAAAAACACTGGCGCAGCTTGCGCCCGCTGAACTTTTCCGCCACCTGGCTGACAAACAGGCCGTCGATGAGCACGACTTGAAACACCTCAATAACGCATGGCTCAAGCTCTCGGGCGAACAGCGTACTGAAGAGACAAAAGAGTTATTTAATCAGATACTTGGCAAACCAAGGGTGCAATAGCCGCAGACAGAACACAAAGGCACTTTTTGCCAAAACAGGTAACACAAGCCGCACATGTTCCGGTATAATCCGGCGCTTAATTTTACCCCCCGAAATAACAGCAGATCGTATATGAGTGGTAACGCACAGCAACAGTCACGCATCAAGGAATTGATTGCCAGAGGCCGCGAACAGGGCTATCTGACATACGCCGAGGTGAATGACCACCTCCCTGAAGACATCTCTGATCCCGATCAGGTCGAAGATATCATTCAAATGATCAACGACATGGGTATCAGTGTCTTTGAGACTGCACCCGATGCCGAGCAACTGTTGATCACCTCGGGAGACTCCACCACTGACGAGATTGCCGCTGCAGAAGCAGCCGCGGCACTGGCTGCGGTGGAAACAGAACAGCATCGCACTACTGACCCTGTGCGCATGTACATGCGGGAAATGGGCTCCGTTGAACTGCTGACCCGTGAAGGCGAAATTGAAATTGCCAAGCGTATTGAAGAAGGCGTGCGCGAACTCATGGCAGCACTGGCCGAGTGGCCAACCACTGTTGACCATATTCTCTCTGAATACGATCTTATTGAAAGCGAACAGCGCAAACTCAGCGATGTACTGATCGGCTACCTCGACCCCATGGAACATGTGCCTTCGGCCCTTGCCCAGGCCGAGGCTGCGAAGAGCCGGGAAGAGGAAAAAGCCCGTCAGGCCAACGATGATGACGACGACGATGATGACGATGACGACGACAGCGATGACACCGAGGACGAATCAGGCCTGGACCCGGTAGAAGCCAAAGAGCGTTTCGACACCCTTCGCACGTTGAATCAGAAAGCCAAAAAAGCGATCAACAAATATGGCCTGGGGCATAAAAACAGCGCGGCACCCGTCCTCGCCCTCAGCGAGCACTTCAAATACCTGAAGCTGGCACCCCGGCAGTTTGAGCCCATGACTGATGTGGTTCGCGATGCGCTGATCGCCATTCGCAATGAAGAGCGCGCCATCATGACTCTTTGTGTGCGCCAGGCAAAAATGCCACGCGGCGAATTTATCCGCTCTTTCCCCGGTCATGAAACCGACGAAAAATGGATCGCCAGCCTGCTGAAGTCCAAAGCGCCTTACGCCAAGGCTCTGGACGAACTTAAATCAGATATACAGCGCAGCCAGCGCCGTCTAAAACAAATTGAAGAAAACTCCGGCCTGCAAGTGGGCCAGATCAAAGACATCAACCGTCGCATGTCGATCGGCGAAGCAAAAGCCCGTCGTGCCAAAAAGGAAATGGTGGAAGCCAACCTGCGACTAGTGATTTCCATTGCCAAGAAATACACCAACCGCGGACTGCAATTCCTCGACCTCATTCAGGAAGGCAATATCGGCCTGATGAAGGCCGTCGACAAATTTGAATACCGCCGCGGCTACAAGTTCTCGACTTACGCCACTTGGTGGATACGCCAGGCTATTACCCGCTCCATTGCGGATCAGGCGCGCACCATCCGTATCCCGGTGCACATGATTGAGACCATCAACAAACTCAATCGCATCTCACGGCAGATGCTCCAGGAAATGGGTCGCGAGCCCACCCCGGAAGAGCTGGGCGAACGTATGGAAATGCCGGAGGACAAAATCCGCAAAGTGCTGAAAATAGCCAAGGAACCCATCTCCATGGAAACCCCCATCGGCGATGACGAAGACTCCCACCTGGGAGACTTCATTGAGGACATCAACATCCTCTCCCCGGTAGATTCGGCCACCAGCGAGAGCCTGACCGAAGCCACCCGCGATGTACTGAATGGCCTGACGGCCCGTGAAGCCAAAGTATTGCGCATGCGCTTTGGCATCGACATGAACACCGATCACACGCTGGAAGAAGTCGGCAAACAGTTTGATGTTACACGTGAAAGGATTCGTCAGATCGAAGCCAAGGCCCTGAGAAAACTGCGCCATCCTACGCGCTCAGACCACCTGCGCAGCTTCCTTGACGAGTAACAAAAGCACCAAAAAGTTAAACGCTGAATTTTTGGCTTAGCGCAAGGCGCACAATGAGTGAATAAGGGAGCATACAAAGTGTATGTGACCAAATAAGCGAAGCCGTGCAACACAGCGATAGTCCAAAAAGCAAGTTTAAAAGGGCCCATAGCTCAGTTGGTTAGAGCAGGCGACTCATAATCGCTTGGTCGCAGGTTCAAGTCCTGCTGGGCCCACC
>SBGI01000263.1 GCA_006227015.1 Gammaproteobacteria bacterium | reverse complement strand
CGGAGCCCTTGAAGAAATCAGATCAGCACCAATCAGTCATCACTGGAGGCAGCTTTTTTCGGCTCACTGTTTTCGTATACCAGCATCGGCTCTGCCTCACCACGAATCACAGCACTTTCGATGACCACCTTGCCGACATTGTCGGTAGAGGGAATGCTGTACATCGTATCGAGCAGGACATTTTCAATGATCGAACGCAGTCCGCGTGCGCCGGTTTTTCTCTCCAGAGCCTTGTCGGCAATAGCTTCCAGGGCATCGCGGCGGATATCCAGCTCCACACCTTCCATCTCAAACAGGGCTTCGTACTGCTTAACCAGGGAGTTTTTGGGCTCCACCAGAATATTGACGAGCGCATCCCTGTCCAGTTCTTCCAGCGTGGCAATAACTGGCAAACGGCCGACAAATTCAGGAATCAAACCGTAACGCACCAAATCTTCAGGCTCTACCTCGGCCAGGGTCAGACCGATATTCTTATCAGCCTGTTTGCTTTTCACCTCGGCGCTAAAACCAATACCACCTTTTTCAGAGCGGTCACTGATTACCTTCTCAAGCCCGGCAAACGCGCCACCGCAGATAAACAGGATATTGGCCGTATCAACCTGCAAAAATTCCTGCTGCGGATGCTTGCGACCACCCTGTGGTGGAACAGATGCTACCGTTCCTTCAATCAGTTTCAGCAAAGCCTGCTGCACACCCTCACCGGACACATCCCGGGTAATGGAGGGGTTGTCGGATTTCCGGGAAATCTTGTCAATTTCGTCCAGATAGACAATGCCGCGCTGAGCCTTGTCGACATCGTAATCGCACTTTTGCAGCAGTTTCTGGATGATGTTCTCGACATCTTCGCCCACATAGCCGGCTTCCGTCAGCGTGGTGGCATCGGCGATAGTAAAGGGTACGTCCAGCAAGCGCGCCAGGGTCTCGGCCAGCAAGGTCTTACCACTGCCGGTTGGGCCGATAAGGAGAATATTGCTTTTACCCAGCTCGATCTCGCCATCGCCACCCTTGCCACCACTCTGCAGACGCTTGTAGTGGTTATAAACGGCTACAGAGAGAATCTTCTTGGCGCGTACCTGGCCAATCACATATTCATCAAGAATATTGTTGATTTCGATAGGCTTGGGGAGTTTTTCTCCCGAGGACTCGGCATCAGTTTCCTGAATTTCTTCGGAAATAATGTCGTTACAGAGGTCAACGCATTCGTCGCAGATAAAGACAGAAGGTCCCGCAATTAACTTGCGAACCTCATGCTGACTTTTGCCACAAAAGGAGCAATACAGCAGTTTTCCGTCATCTCCACCACTTCCGGATTTTTGGTCGCTCATAACCACATCCCAACAATTCTAATCATAAAAATCCGAACACGGACAACAAAAAACTTACAAATCAAATAGATAGAACAACTTTAAATGTATCTTTAAAAAAGCGTAACCATTCTAGGGACGCTTGTCCAGTACCTCGTCAATCAGGCCATAGTCTTTGGATTCCAGCGCGTTCATAAAGTTGTCACGTTCAGTATCCAAAGCGATTTTTTCTACTGTCTGCCCGGTGTGCAGTGCCAGACACTCATTGAGCCTAGCCCTTATCTTGAGAATTTCCTGAGCATGGATATGGATGTCAGAGGCCTGGCCCTGAGCCCCACCACTGGGCTGGTGAATCATCACACGGGAATTAGGCAGGCAATAGCGTTTACCATTAGCACCCGCAGCCAACAGAAATGCACCCATGCTGGCAGCCTGACCAATACACATAGTGCTGACATCCGGTTTAATGAATTGCATGGTGTCGTAGATGGACATGCCCGCTGTCACCGATCCACCCGGCGAGTTGATATAAAGGTGAATATCCTTGTCCGGATTCTCTGATTCCAGAAACAACAGCTGGGCAACCACCAGGTTAGCCATGTAATCCTCAACAGGTCCCACCAGAAAAATCACCCGCTCTTTTAGCAAACGGGAGTAAATATCATAGGAACGCTCACCCCGTGCAGACTGCTCTACTACGATCGGCACCAACCCACCGGCACTTTGCACATCGAGTCCGGAAGAAAAAGAGGGATCAAATTTCATAGGAATTCACTCAAATATTGGAAGTCATTGTCCTGCATTGTAACCAGCACTTGGCATAAGGCAAGCAACCACCAGAGGCGAAATCACTATTTTCAAAAATGAAACAACCCCGCACGGAATAACCGCCGGGGCTGAATCTGACATGCACCGGAACCAGTTTCACCTGATACCGGCAAGTTTGTCTTTATTCCTGTCCGTCTGGCTTGATGGCTTCCTGATAACCGACTGGTTTTTCAGTGACATTGGCCACTGCCAGTACTGCGTCAACAACCTGCTCCTGCAGAATAGTTGCTTCAACACCCTGAAGCAGCTGCTGGTTGTTCAGGTAATGCTGAATCACCTCATTTGAGTCTTCGTAGGTAGACGCAATTTCTTCAATACGCTCGCGGACTCTGTCAGTGTCGACCTTCAGTTTGTTCGCCTTCACATACTCGGTCACCAGCAAACCCGTGTTGGCACGGCGCTTGGCCTGATCCATAAACATGTCATCGGGAAGCATGTTGGGGTCAAAATTATTTGCGCCCTGACCCATGCTCTGGGCCATTTGATATTTCATCGAGGTCACTTCGTTGGCCACCAGTACGTCGGGCAGCTCTACATCACTGTGCATCTCAAACAGTGCTTCCATGACACGAGATTTAACCTTGGCGCGCAGGGAGTTTTTCAGATCGCGCTCCATATTCTGTCTGACGATCTCGCGGAATTTTTCTTCACCGCCCTGGCGCAAGCCATATTGAGCGAAGAAATCATCATTTAATTCCGGAAGAGCCGCCTCTGTCACAGAATGCAATTTAATAGTGAATTCAACGTTAGCGCCGCGCAGCTCTTCTGCGTGGTAGTCCTCAGGGAAAGTCAGGGGAAGGACTTTTTCGTCGCCCACAGACATGCCGACAATACCTTCCTCAAATCCTGGAATGGCTCGACCTGCGCCCAGCTCAATCAGGAAGTCTTCTGCTTTACCACCTTCAAACTCTTCGCCGTCTTTGGTGCCGACGTAATCAATGGCAACTTCATCACCCATAGCCGCAGGGCGATCTACCTCTTCCCAGGTAGCACTCTGCTTGCGCAGTGCATCAAGCATTACCGTCACATCTTCGTCAGTGACCTCGGAAACCGGCTTCTCAATCGTCAACTGGCTAAAATCGCCCAAGGTGATTTCCGGCAACACGTCAAATACAGCGACATACTCCAGATCCTGACCCGGCTCATGGCTAATGGATTCAATGGAAGGCTGACCGGCAGGCTGCAGTTTTTCCTGTTCAACGGCCTCAGAGAAAGTTTTGCCCATCAGCTCGCCAACAACCTCTTTGCGGATATCCGCACCAAAGCGTTGTTTGACAACCTGCATCGGCACCTTGCCCTTGCGGAAACCGTCTAATTTGACAGTTTTACTGGCATTTTCCAGACGCTCGTTAATAGTACTTTCTATACGCTCTGCGGGTACACCTACGGTGAGTTTGCGCCCCAGACCAGACGTTGTTTCGATGGAAACCTGCATGTTTGCCCTCTAAATGTTTCTCTTACTTAATAGTATTATGGTGCGGACGGAGAGACTCGAACTCTCACACTTCTCAGTACCAGAACCTAAATCTGGCGCGTCTACCAGTTCCGCCACGTCCGCAAAATGTCGGGATAGATCGAACAGGCGGCAGAAGGTCGCCCTCGACAAAGGGGGGGGATTTTGCCACAGGCCACACCTCCCGGGCAACTACTGCTGCAAAAGCTTTAAAAGGACTACTTCGGTGCTAGGCGGGCCAGGCAATCAACAGAGTCAAATCCACGCCTGATCTGTTGTTCAGGGTGAGGGGAACTCGCAGGGCGGGAACCAGCATAGCCTCCTCAGGAGACAGCTTTTGCCCCCCGACGTGCAACTCACCATCCACGCTCATCAACAGGGCGTAGTTCCCCGTCTCGGGTAGCTGGTATTGTCGATCACCGGATACAAAGAGGGTTAGGCGTTCAACTTTGAAGTCATCAAAGCTGACGACTTCCTCCAGGCGGTAATTATCGTTATCAGTCAAGATCGTCAGATCTGAAGCTGCCGGCTTATCCAGGGACATGATCTCGACAGCTGAACCGGAATCCCAATGGCTTTGCGTGAGCACCTTCTGGGCAAATGCCAGGATTTGTCGCTCATAAACCGGGGTTTGGAACTCCACCGTCCTGACTCCGTGCTGCAACGCATGCGGGGTCAACAGGGGCACTTTCACGACGTCGCCAACTCGCAGTGGCAGCAGAGAGGTAAAGCGGTTCATCGCTTTGCGCAATTGAGATTCCCTGGTCAGCAGCGCCTCAGGCAACTGTGCCAGCCATGCCTTTAACTGACTGGCAGAAACCGGGTCGTTAAGCCCTACGCCCTCCGCCAGTCGATATTCGTCCAGCCGAGCATCTATCTCCCGCCTGGTGGACTCGTAGGTCTTTACCGCCGCCAGATAATCCTGCTTGAAAGCCTCTTCCGTTTCATAGTCGGCAATGATTTTTTCGTCAAAGCCAAAACGGATGCTGCCAACACCATCTGGCCAAGCCTGCTGATTCACGTGGGTCACAACATAGACCTCACGTTTTTCCTCGTGAAGTTCAAAGTAAAGGTCGCCAAAAACCTCTTCAGGCAGGGGATCAAGGATTTTCAGCAGGTTGATGCTGCACTCGTGACCAGCAACCAGCGTCTGCGGCAACACAGACAAAGCCCAGGGCAAGGGGACTGATGACACGCCATCCGTTACCAGCGATAAACCGCGCTGTTCAATTCCCGTATACCAGATCTCCTGGCCCCAGGGTTTGGGGATTGCTACGGGCTTTAGCTTCAGGGGTTGATCTGCTGACAACAGGGGCCAGCCATGATACGCACAGAACTGTTCCAGTGAGGCTGGAGATTCACCGGCCTCCAGCTCAGAGCAAAGGCTATCGCGGGACTCACCCACAGTAAAAACAAGCTGACCACCCGATAACTGGCAAATGGCCAACAGCCGGATGACGGGCTTTCCGTCGAGGTAATATTGACTAAAGTCGTAGCACAGCGAAAGCACATCAGAATCTGCTGGCCGACTGGCCAACCAATCCATGATGGTCTGTTCCGGATTATCAACTGTTAATAAGGCCACGTCTTTACTCCACAAAACACGCGGCAGAGTCTACCAAAAATGTCTGTCTATCACCCCGTCTATCTCCTGATTCACCCGGTTAGCCACACAACAGCAATATAGAAGCCAATGTGCGACCCCCAATAAAAAAGGCCGGATATTATCCGACCTTTTTTACTATCTAAGGGGTTTCAGCTAACGCGTTCAAATACCGTGCTGACGCCCTGCCCCAGACCAATACACATGGTAGAAATCCCCAGTGTTCCATCACGCTGTTTGAGGATGTTCAGCAACGTACCGGAAATTCTGGCGCCAGAGGCGCCGAGCGGGTGACCCAGGGCTATCGCTCCACCATTCACATTGACTTTCTGCTCCATGCTATCGAGCAACCCGAGATCCTTGATCACCGGCAGTGACTGTGCAGCAAATGCTTCATTCAGCTCCACGTAGTCGATATCGGCAATAGTGAGCCCGGCTTTCTTTAACGCCGCCCGTGTTGAAGGCACAGGGCCATACCCCATAATGGAAGGATCGACACCGGCCGCAGCCACGGAAACTACTTTTGCCATAGGTGTCAGACCCAGTGCCGACGCCCGTTCGGCCGACATTACAAACAGTGCGGCGGCACCATCCGTCACCTGCGATGCAGTGCCGGCTGTCACGGTGCCGTTCACAGGATCAAACACGGTTTTCAGTTGGCCCAGACCTTCCAGGTTGGTTTCCGGGCGAATGGTTTCATCCTCCTTCATCATGTACAGACCCCCGTTGTCGTCATGACCGAGGACCGGGACAATCTCATCCACAAATCGCCCCGCTGCCCGGGCTTCAGCAGCCAGGTGATGCGAGCGCACGCCAAACTCATCCTGTTGCTCACGGGTAATACCGTGAATTCGCGCCAGGTATTCGGCGGTCAGCCCCATCATGCCTGCGGCTTTGGCGACACTCAGGTTCATGGCCGGGTTAGGATCGTGGTCATGGGTCATGGGCACGTGGCCCAAATGCTCGGCACCACCCACCAGGTAAATATCACCCAGCCCCGCCATGACATTGGCCGTTGCCATATGCAATGCCGACATGGAGGAACCGCACAGGCGGTTAACGGTGATGGCGGGCACTTCGTGTGGGATGCGGGTACGCAGGGCGGTCATCCGCGCGACATTGAACGACTGCTCCCTGCCCTGCATCACACAACCCCAGATAATGTCATCGATTTCTGCGGGGTTAATCTGCGGGTTTCGTTCCAGCAGCCCTTCGATCAGGTCAGCACCCAACTCGTCAGAGCGGCGGTTGCGGAATGATCCGTTGCGGGAACGGCCCATGGGTGTGCGGGCAAAATCAACAATGACCGCGTCTCTAGGTTTCAAGCTCACTCTCAATCTCCTCCGCTGATCAGCCGTAATAGCTTTCGCCGTTAGCTGCCATTTCACGCATTTTTGCCGTGGGCTCATAGAGCTTGCCCAGGCTGCTGAATTTATCCGCCATTTCACAGAAACGGGCCAGCCCCACTTCATCCATCCAGCGGAATATCCCGCCACGGAATGCCGGGAAACCCAGGCCGTAGACTACGGCCATATCCGCCTCAGCCGGGGACCCCACGATGCCTTCTTCAAGACAGTGGGCCAGCTCAATACACATCGGCACCATGTAGCGGGCCACGATATCCTCGTCAGTGAGCTGGTGATAGGCACTCAGCGCCGGCTTGAACAGCTCGGCAACGGATTCGTCGACAAATTTTCCGGGCTTGCCGCGCTTGTCCTTCTGATAGACATAAAAGCCTTTGCCATTTTTCTGGCCCAGGCGGTCATTCTCAAACAGGATTCGTGTCGGCGAGACCTTGCAGAGGTCGCCCATGCGTTCCGGGTAACCCTCTACCATGGTTGGGAAGCAGTGCACTGCCGTATCAATGCCGACCACATCCATCAGGTAAGCGGGCCCCATGGGCCAGCCCCAGGCTTCCATGACTTTATCAATACGCTGAAAGTCGGCGCCGTTGACAATCATCATGTCAAAACCAAACACCGCCGGGAACAGCACGCGGTTCACCAGAAACCCGGGGCAATCATTCACCACTATCGGTTTCTTGCCCATGGCCTGTGCGTGGGCCACTACCGTAGCCAGGGTTTCTTCAGAGGTTTTGGTACCGCGAATCACCTCCACCAGAGGCATAGCGTGTACCGGGTTAAAAAAGTGCATGCCACAGAAATTTTCCGGGCGCTTCAGATTACTGGCCAGTAGATCAATGGAGATGGTTGAGGTATTGGATGCCAGGATTGCATCTTCGTGCAGGCGGGACTCAACATCCGGCAGCACCATGCTTTTCACCTTGACGTTTTCAACCACAGCCTCGATCACGAGATCGGTGTTTTCAATACCGTCATAGCTCAGTGTCGGCATAATCCGCGACAACACCGTGCCCGCATCCAACGGCTTCATCTGGCCCCGTTCCACCCGCTTGGCAAGCAACTTGTTGGCCTCATTCATACCCAGGTCAAGGGAGGCCATGTTGATGTCTTTCATCATCACTGGAAAGCCTTTCACGGCATTCTGATAGGCGATGCCGCCGCCCATAATACCGGCGCCTAACGCGGTGGCATGAGCAACGGTTTTGGTGGCCTTTTTGGCATATTTCTTGGCCTGCCCGCCAATGTACTGATCATTGAGGAACATACCCACCAATGCCCGACACTGAGGCGTCTGAGTCAGGTCACTAAATGCCTGAAGTTCGACCTCCAGTGCTTCGTCGCGAGACATTTCCGCTGCTTTCGCCAGCACCTCAATCGCGGCGAGCGGAGCGGGGTAATTGCTACCAGCTTTGGCCAGAACCGCGTCGCGGCTGGTATGAACCGACATACCCAGCTCAATCTCGTTCATTTTCAGGGGAGATTGTTTTTGCTCGCGCCGGGGTAAGTACTGCAATTCCCCGTCCGCTGCACGCATCAGCATCTTGAGGGCTTCATCGTGCAGTAATTCCGGTTCCACCACGGCATCCACCGCCCCGTCTTTCAGGGCTTCTGCCGCCTTCTTGTGCTTACCACCGGCAATCCACTCTGCGGCATTATCAAAACCGATCAGACGAGGCAAACGTACCGTACCGCCCCAGCCGGGCATGATACCCAGAGTTGTTTCCGGTAAACCCACCTGTGCCTTGCTGGACATCACCCGATAATCACAGGCAAGACAGACTTCAAAGCCACCACCCAAAGCAAAACCGTTAATAGCCACCACGGTGGGAAACGGCAGAGATTCGATGGTGTTAAATGCTTCGTTGGCGGGGCTGAGGAACGCTCGACGCTCTGACTCGCTGGCTTTGAAAGCATCTCCGAATTCCGTGATATCTGCACCTGCAATAAACACACTTTTGCCACTGGTCAACAGCAGCCCTTTGACCTCTGACTGGCCGCTCAACACATCCAGCGCCTCAATCAGCTCCTTCAGAGTCGCCTGGTTTAATACATTGACCGAACCCTTTTGGGCATCAAAGTGCAGCTCTACAAAACCGCCCTTCAAGGGCTGCAGGCTGAGCATATTCCCCTGGAACATAGGTGCTCCTCTTCTGATCAGGTTTTAGGTGGTTGATGGCCGTGCGTAAGGCCAATAGAGAAATTCAGGCAAGGGATAGTAAGCAGGGGGATCGGGTGCAGCAAAGCGCTTTTGTGACCACTGAGTTCTATGCCAATGCCATCTGACAACTATAGACCAACCCGAGCCGGGAGCTGTAGTGAATACAGCGCCAGCTTAAGACTGGTTTTTCTGAAACAACACCACATCGGCATGGGGGTATAACGCATCGGCTTGCCACTGCCGCCCCAGGTAGTCAAACGTATCCCTGCTATAAAAGCAGATATGTGTCGGGTCATTTTTATAGTGCCAGCGGGCAAAGGCTTCACGCCCCGAAACACGCTTGGTCATCAGGCCCAACCAGCCACCGGCATTAATCAGCGACCATAACCGGTCCAACTCCTCACCCGGTCGTGACAAATGCTCCACCACCTCGGTGGCAGTAATGAAGTCATAGTGCTGCCTGAAACATGAGTGATCGGGGGCATAATAAGGATCAAAAATGGCCACCCGGTGACCAGCTTCGGCCATTATTAGTGACAGGGTTGGCCCCGGACCGGACCCAAAATCCAGCCCGACAGACTTGTCCGCCAGTTTTTCCAGTAGAGGTGTGGCGAGACGGCTTAGAAATTTCCGGTAGCCCGGATCTGCCGGGTCGTTTTCATGCAGGTCGTAATGGGCCTTTTCCTCGGCTGAGGACAAATGCTGGTGCGGCGGCACAAAGACCAAGCTGCAT